>NZ_LZJX01000007.1:0-77023 GCF_001667595.1 Mycobacterium sp. E2989
ACGAGAACGGCTTCTCGGTGCACACCCGCTGGATCGAGACCGAGTGGAACAACACCATCGAGCCCTTCACCGGTGGCCAGCCCCTCGACGTGGAACTCGTCGAGGGCACGGCGCGAGCGGGCCAGCGCCTCCTCGCGGGTGGCGCCGTACACGATCAGCTTGGCCAGCATCGAGTCGAACTGGCCGCCGATCACCGAACCGGCCTCGACACCGGAATCCAGCCGGACCCCCGGCCCGCTGGGCGTCTCGTACTTGGTCACCGGGCCGGGCGCCGGCAGGAAGCCGCGGCCGGCGTCCTCGCCGTTGATCCGGAACTCGATGGCGTGGCCGCGCGGCGTGGGATCCTCGGTGAGGTCCAGCTTTTCGCCGTTGGCGATCTTGAACTGCTGCAACACCAGGTCGATGCCGGCGGTCTCCTCGGTGACCGGGTGCTCGACCTGCAGGCGGGTGTTGACCTCCAGGAACGAGATCAGGCCGTCCTGGCCGACCAGGTACTCCACCGTCCCGGCGCCGTAGTAGTGCGCCTCCTTGCAGATGCGCTTGGCCGACTCGTGGATCTCTTTGCGCTGGGCGTCGGTCAGGAACGGCGCGGGCGCCTCCTCCACCAGCTTCTGGAACCGGCGCTGCAGGGAGCAGTCGCGGGTGCCGGCCACGATGACGTTGCCGTGCTGGTCGGCGATCACCTGCGCCTCGACGTGGCGCGGCTTGTCCAGGTAGCGCTCGACGAAGCACTCGCCGCGGCCGAAGGCGGCGACGGCCTCGCGGACCGCCGACTCGTACAGGTGGGGAATCTCCTCGATGGTGCGGGCCACCTTCATGCCGCGGCCGCCGCCGCCGAACGCCGCCTTGATGGCGATCGGGACGCCGTACTCCTCGGCGAAGGCGACCACCTCGTCGGCGTCCTTGACGGGGTCGGGGGTGCCGGGCACCAGGGGCGCCTGGGCGCGCGCGGCGATGTGGCGGGCGGTCACCTTGTCGCCGAGGTCGCGGATGGACTGCGGGCTGGGGCCGATCCAGATCAGGCCGGCGTCGATGACCGCCTGCGCGAAATCGGCGTTCTCCGAGAGGAACCCGTAGCCGGGGTGCACCGCGTTGGCTCCCGACTTGGCCGCCGCGTCGAGCAGCTTGCCGAAGTCCAGGTACGACTCCGCGGAGGTCTGGCCACCCAGGGCGAACGCCTCGTCGGCCAGCCGCACGTGCGGCGCGTCGGCGTCGGGTTCGGCGTACACCGCCACGCTGGCCAGACCCGCATCGCGGGCCGCGCGGATCACCCGGACAGCGATCTCGCCGCGGTTGGCGACAAGCACTTTGGAGATCCTCGAGCTGGCGTGACTAGCCACTGCGCCTCCTGTTTGGCATATCTCAAGCGGACGTGTTTCCGCCGTGGGCTTCTTTAAGAGAGTTTCTTACACTGACTGGGAAGTCTAAGCGCCGCGCCGTCAGGCCGATGAGGCGGTGCCGGAATTCTGGCCCGATTCGCGCAGCCGCCGCTTGATGCGCGCGAGCATCGCCGACATCCCGCGCAACCGCAGCGGGCTGATCAGCGCGGCCAACCCCAGGTCGGTGTAGAAATCCTCGGGCACCGCCAGGATGTCGGCCGCGGGTTGCTCGTCGAGACCGGCCGCCAGGATCGAGGCGAACCCCCGGGTGGTCGGCGCCTCGGCGGGCGCGCTGAAGTGCAGCCGCACCCGGTCCGGGTCGCTGGCGTCGACGTGCAGGAACAGCGGCGTCTGGCACTCGGGCACGGGCTCCATGGCCCGCTCCTCCAATTCGGGTGGCAGGGGCGGGAGTTCGTTGGCGAATTCCAGCAGCAGCGCCAGCTTGTCCTGGCCTTGCACTTCGGCGAAGTCGGACACGACCTCGGCCAGCGGGGCGGGCAGGCTCATCGGACCGGAACTGTCCCCGGCTCTTCACCCCCGACGATCGGCGTGCGCACGGTGTTGCCCCACTCGGTCCACGATCCGTCGTAATTGCGCACCCCTGGCTTGCCCAGCAGGTAGGTGAGCACGAACCAGGTGTGGCTGGACCGCTCGCCGATGCGGCAGTAGACGACCGTCTTGTCGTCGGGGTCGATGAAGTCGTAGAGCTCCTCGAGCTCCGCGCGGCTGCGGAAGCGACCGCTCTCGTCGACCGCCTTAGCCCACGGGATGGACCGGGCGGTGGGGATGTGGCCGCCGCGCAGCACGCCTTCCTCGGGGTACTCGGGCATGTGGGTGCGCTTGCCGGTGTACTCGTCCGGTGAACGCACGTCGATCAGCGGCTGGCTGCCCAGGATGGCGAGCACGTCGTCCTTGAACGCCCGGATGGGCTCGTCGTTGCGCGCGACGACGGGGTAGCCGGTGGAGGTCTTGGTCGGCACGTCCAGGGTGGTCTCCCGGCGCTCGGCCAGCCACAGGTCGCGCCCGCCGTTGAGCAGGCGCACGTCCGGGTGGCCGAACAGCGTGAAGACCCACAGCGCGTAGGCGGCCCACCAGTTGCTCTTGTCGCCGTAGATCACCACGGTGTCGTCGCGCGAGATGCCCTTGCGGTCCATCAATTCGGCGAACTGCTCGCCGTTGATGTAGTCGCGGACCCTCGGGTCGTTGAGGTCGGTGTGCCAGTCGATCTTGACCGCGCCGGGGATGTGGCCGACGTCGTAGAGCAGGACGTCCTCGTCGGATTCGACGATCACCAGGCCGGGGGTGCCCAGGTTGGCGGAGACCCAGTCGGCGGTGACCAGCCGTTCGGGGTGGGCGTAGTCGGACAGCGTCGGGCTTGGATCGGGAGGTAAGGCCACGCTCTCGAGCCTACCGCCAGCGCAGAAAGCGGGTTTGGGGCCGTCGGCATCGATTAAACTGGCCATTACTGCGTCAAACGCGAGGGGCCAAATCAAATGGAGATACTTGTCACGGGGGGCGCGGGCTTTCAGGGCAGTCATCTATCCGAGTCGCTACTGGCGGACGGGCATTGGGTGACGGTCCTGAATACGTCGTCGAAGAGTGCGACCCGAAACACCAGTGACTTTCGTTCGCACGAGCGAGCGGCATTTATCTCGGGGTCGGTGACCGACGGGGAAACCGTGCATCGCGCGGTGCGCGATCACCACGTCGTTTTTCATCTGGCCGCCAATATCAATGTGGATCAGTCTCTCGGTGAACCGGAGAGCTTTCTCGAAACCAATGTCATGGGCACCTACCGCGTGCTGGAGGCCGTCCGGCGCTACAAGAATCGGCTGATTTACGTGTCGACCTGCGAAGTGTACGGCGACGGACACAATCTGCAGGAGGGCGAGCTTCTTGACGAGAGGGCGGAGCTGAAACCGAACAGCCCCTACGGCGCCTCGAAGGCGGCGGCCGACCGGTTGTGCTATTCCTACTACCGCTCCTACGGTCTCGACGTCACAATTGTCCGCCCGTTCAACATCTTTGGGGTGCGCCAGAAAACCGGGCGATTCGGTGCGCTGATTCCACGACTCGTCCGGCAGGCCATCAACGGGGAAGACCTCACGATCTTCGGCGACGGTTCGTCAACGCGCGACTATCTGTACGTCAGCGACATCGTCCGCGCATACAACCTCGTGCTGCACAATCCCGCGCTTCGCGGACAGGCGATCAATTTCGCGAGCGGCACAAACACCCGGGTGAAGGACATCGTCGAATACATCGCCGGAAAGTTCGGCGCCAGGATCGCACACCGCGAAGCGCGCGCCGGCGAAGTCGCTCGCTTCCCGGCCAACATCGAACTCGCGAAGAGCATCGGATTTCGGCCCCAAGTCGGTATCTGGGAAGGCATCGACCGGTATATCCAATGGGCGAAGGATCAGCCCCAGTACGCCTACGAACACGACGGGTTCGGAGGCGTCTTGTCGCCACGGTGATTGCGCGATCTCCGCTTTCCGAAAAAGGCGCATCCGGACACAGTTCACCGCAGTTAGGCTTACTGAATGCGGATGGTGTCATGGCTCGTTCGAGGAGCACGGAATTGAAGTGAACGGTCCGGCTGAGGTGTCGACACCCGGCGGCGAGTTCTTGACGCCGCTGCTCAGGGAGGTCGACGCGTGGAGTGCGCATGACGCGCTGGCGCAGTTGGTTGAGATGTTCGGCGGAGTTTTCCCGCGGCACGACAATCTGGCAGCCCGGTTGGCCGCCCTGGACGAGTTCAGCGCGGTATGGGACTACCGGAGCCGGACGAGGGCACGCACCGGCGAGCGGGTGCACTGCCAAGACGCCGGCGGCGGGGCACGATGGATGATCCCCCCGCTTGACCTCGAAGATGGGCAACTGGACACCATCACGACGCTGGCGCGACGGCTGGGCCTGACGGACGAAACATGGCCCACGCAAACAACGTTCGACTACATGCTGGTGATCGGCACCGCACGTTACTCGAACCTGCTCCGGGCCCGGTTGGCGCGGGACCTGGCTGAGAAGCATCGCGTCGGTCATATCGTGCTGGCCGCCGCTTCTCGACGGCTGTTGCCGTCCGAAGACGACGCGGTCGCATCCTGTGCGCCGGGCGCGCGTACCGAGTTCGATCTGCTGGCGGCCGCCGCGGCGGACGCGTTCGGGATGGACACCCACGAGGTGGTACGGCGGGCGCGGCTGCGGGCCGGCGACCCGCATCGGGGCCAGATGGTCTGGCGCTTCGGCGAAGACAGCAATGACCTCGGGCTGCCCGTGACGCTGATCGAGGCACCGTCGCCGGACCCGGACAACCGCCGCGCGACCTCCGCGGACACCTTCACCTTCACCGCGCGGACACTCGACATGCAGCGATCGAATTGTCTACTGGTGACCGGCCAGCCGTTCGTGCCTTATCAGAACTTCGACGCGCTGCGAACTTTGACCGTGCCGTTCGGAATCCGGATCGAGACGGTGGGTTTTGGCATCGACCGCTACCAAGGACTGCACGAGACGGACCTGCAGCATCCCGCCAAACTGCTGCAGGAGGTCCGCTCGACGATCCGGGCCGCCCGCGCTCTGCTGGAACGGGTCACGGCCTGCCGACCGACAGCACTCGCGCCGCGTTGAGGTCGCCCAAGGTCACTCGTCGGCGGTGATGGTGCACGGTGTGGCGGGCGGGTAGCTGCCCGATACCGCGCGCAGCCGCCCCGGCGGCGGCCAGGGCCGCAGCCCCATGTTGCCCAGGTAGCGCAGCGGGTTGACGTGTTGGCGGCCCACCCGCGTCTCGAAATGCAGGTAGCCGTCGGTTGATTGGTCTTCGGCGCCGAGGCTGCCGATGCGGGTTCCCGCGCTTATCCGATCACCGACCGCGATACGCCGGTCATCACCGGGACGAAACACGTAGCGGATTTCGATGTCCCCGTTGGAAATGACCACCGACTGAAGTTGATCGACATCGCTTGCGCGGCAGACAGTTCCGGATGTGACGGCGTAGACCGGGCTGCCCGGGTCGGCGGCGAAGTCGACACCGGGATGGAAACCGTCCGCGCGGGGCCCGTACCCGCGGCCGATCGCGCGTGGCTCCGCGTCGATCGGCAGCCGCGCACCCGGCTCCGTCGGGTCGAAGTCGCCGCGCACCCGCCGCAGGTAGTCCGCTTTGAGGAGGTCGACCTCGTCGAGTGCGTAGCCGAACAGCAGGGAGCGGTCATAGGCCACACCGAAGTTGTGCCGGAAATCCGGATCGAGCCGTATGTAGTGCCTGACCCGCGAAATCCGTTCCTCCAGCGTCGACCACCCGTTGTGCGTCAAGCGAATACCGTCCAGCTGCCCTATCCGGCCGTGCTCGGTGATGTTGGCCGGCCAGTGCGAATTGTGCATCAACTTGGGTCCCGCATACAGGCCCGGGTACCAGCGCCAAAACGGCCCGCGCATCGCCTCGGCGGTGCCCATCACCGGCACCATGTCCGGGTATTGCGGATCGTCCCAGCGGGAAGCCATCGGACACATCAGCGCCGCGACGTCGTCGGGCGTGTGCGCGAGCACCGCACGGATGTCGACGTCAATGTGGAAAATCCAGTCGGCGTCGACCATCACCACCCAGTCCGGGCGACAGAAATCGGCCATCCGGTACAGCAGGTCCAGCCCGGTGGACTCGGGGATCAGCCACGGTGTGGACGGTAGATCTGCCCGTGCCCGAACAACGTTGGTGACCGCGGGATGGTTCGCGAGAATCGCGGCGGTGTCGTCGGTGCTGCGGTCGTCGATCGCGTAGATGTCGTCGCAGAAGGTGGCCAGCGAGTCCAGCGTTTCGGCCAAGGTCTTCCCGGCATTCTGGGCACGCGTGACCGCCAGAATCCGCAATGTGTTCCCCTTTATGCAGCGAGAACCGAAGTGTAGTAGCTGGGCTTGTCGGAGGGCGAGTTCTCATCGCCGGGCGTCCCGAGCAGGTTGTGATCGGCCAGCAGCTGCGCGGCCGTGATCCCCGTCGACCGCCACCCGCGGTTGTCGAGATAGCCGGAGACCTCGTTGCGCGCCCCGGGATAGTTCAGCGAGCAGATGTCCAGATCGAATCCATGCTCGCGCCAGGTGCGAGTCGCGCCGCGGATGATCTCCTGGACCCGCCCGGAGTCCAGCTCCGCCGACCCCACGAACGCCTCGATGGCCATCCGGCTTCGCGGCGCGCTGAGACCGGTGACGTTGTCCAGCAGGCGATCCTGAGCTTCCGGGGGGAGGTAACCGAACAATCCTTCGGCGATCCAGGCGGTCGGTAACGCCGGGTCGAATCCGCGACGCAGCAGCGCGGCCGGCCAATCGTCGCGCAGGTCGGCCGGCACCATCCGCAGCTGCGCCGTGGGCTCCGCGCCCAGCCGTGCCAGCGTTTCGGCCTTGAACCGCAGCACGTCCGGCTGATCGATCTCGAACACCACCGTGCCCGACGGCCACGGCAGTCGGTAGCCCCGCGCGTCGAGCCCAGACGCCAGGATCACCACCTGCCGAATTCCGGTGGCCGTCGCGTCGGTAAGGAAGTGATCGAAATAGCGCGTGCGGGCCACCAAATCGGTCGTCATTCGCTGCAGACCCCAGGCCGCTTCGGGCTCGTCCACGTCGGACGCGCGGAGCTCGCCGGTGGCCCACTTGGTAAGGAACTCGACACCCACCGCCCGGACCAACGGCTCGGCGAACGGGTCCTCGATCAACCGCTCGGGCGAATTGGTGGCCCGGGCGCGGCCCGCGGCGACCAGCGTCGCGGTCGCGCCGACATGGCTGGCCAGATCCCAGCTGTCGCCGTCTTTGCGCATCACAGTTCCGCCTTTCTGGCGTGGGATCTCCCCGGCTGAGGGACTGCCGAGTTTGGACACTTCGAATTTAGGAAGATTCGGCCTGGCGGAACTCCGCCGATCGGCCCGCAATGGTGATGAACGCTTCGTCCCCTGATCGGGGGACGCGGGGTTTGGTTACCGTGGCTGGCCGGTCAGGCTGCCGCTGATGAAGACGGTGTCGTCGTCGTCGGCAGCGGGCTCGTCGAGGCCGCTGCGCCGGAACAGTTCTGCCAGCGGCACGCCTTCGAGCTGCCAACCCCTGGCGCCGAGGTAGTCCAGGACGTGGTTGCGCGGGCCGGTGTAGACCAACGAAGCCAGGTCGACGTCGACGCCGTGGTCGCGGAATGGGTTGGAAATGGTCCGCGCTCGATCAGCGCCGAAATCGACGATGCTGGATACGAATTCGGTGGCGACCATGCTCCCGGGCGCGCTGAGTGCGGTGATGTCGTCGAACAGCCGGTCCTGGTCGTCCGGCTTCAGGTAGATCAGCAGCCCCTCGGCCAGCCACGCCGTCGGTGCCGCCGAGTCGAAGCCGGCGACTTGCAATGCCGTTGGCCAATCGGCGCGCAAGTCGATCGGCACGGCGCGCCGAGTAGCGGAAGGCTCGGCGCCCAGGTCCGCCAGGGTCGTCGTCTTGAACTCCATCACCGGAGGCTGGTCGATCTCGTACACCACCGTTCCGGTCGGCCACGGCAGCCGGTAGGCCCTGGCGTCCAACCCGGCCGCGAGGATCGCCACCTGCCGAATACCCCGAGCCGTGGCGTCGAGGAAGTAGTCGTCAAAGTACTTCGTGCGCACCGCGTTTCCGTCGACCATTGCCTGCGCCACGGCCGGTGAGACGTCCGCGATCGCCGACATGTCGAGTTCGCCGTCCATCAGCTTGGTGAACAGATCCAGGCCCACCGCGCGGACCAGAGGTTCGGCGAACGGGTCGTCGATCAAAGCACGCGGGTCCCTGGTGGCCATCGCGCGCCCGGCCGCGACAATGGTCGCGGTGACACCCACGCTGGACGCCAGATCCCAGTTGTCGTCGTCCGTGCGCGACATCAGCCCACCTTAGCCCCGCTGGATTCGTCGGCGCCGCGCTATTGCCGTCGGAACAGGCGCCCGTGTTGGCTGCAGAACCAGGCGATGTTGCCGTCCGGTCCGCGGACGAAGTTGGATCGACTGGCGGTGGGCTCGTGGTCGGGGCCGAGGTCGAGCCCATAGTCGGGCCGGTAGAAGGCCAGGCCCAGTTTGACGCTATCCGGCTCGGCACCGACGATGTCCATGGTGCCGGCGAGCCGGCCGTCCCTGGCCCGGAAGTCGATGACCGTCTGCTCGATGGTGCCGTCTTGGGAGACTTGCTCGGCGATGTAGCGGCCCTCGTAGGGCTCCAGGTCGGCGGCGTCCATGTGCAGCGGGATGGCGGGCAGGTTGGTGAGCCCGGCGAACCTGCGCAGCGCCCAGTCGCAGGCGAAGAGTTCGTTGATCAGATGGAATCCGCCATCGGAATTGGTCAGCACGGTCATGGCGAAGTTGCGATCGGGCACCATGACGAAACCGGAGCGTTGCCCCTTCCAGGTGCCCCCGTGCTCGACGACGGTGACATCCTGTGCGGAGGGCCGCAGCATCCAGGTCACGCCCATCCCGGTCAGCTCGACAAAAAGCGTTCCGCCCGCGCCCGGGTTCGAGCGCATCGCCTCCAGCGATCGTCGGCTCAGGATCTGCTCGCCGTTGGGCGCCGTGCCGTCGCCGAGGTGGAACCGTGCGTAGCGCAGTTGATCTCGCGCTGTGGACATCAAGCCACCGGTGGGGTTGCAGCTGCGTGGGAATGCCCAAAAGCCGGTATCGACCACCGGTTTGCCGTCGACCACCTTGTGGGGTGCCGCCACGTTCAGGCCGATGATCTCATCGGAAAAGTAGCGGGTGTGGGGCAGCTGCAGCGGGTCGAGCACCAGTGCCTGCGCCGCGGACTCGTAGGTTTTCCCGGTGATGAGCTCGATGATGCGGCCCGCGACCACGAGAGCCGAATTGTTGTAGGCGAACGCGGTTCCCGGTGGGGTCAGCTGCGGTAAACGTGTCATCGCGTTGACGTAGCGCGCCACCGCGTCATCGCCGCGCCCGAAGTCCTGGCCGTTGCGGCCGTCCCAGCCCCCGGTGTGGTTGAGCAGTTGGCGCACGGTCACCGCGGCGCTGGCCGACTCGTCGGCCACCGCGAAGTCCGGGAGGTAGCGGCGCACGGGTGAATCCAGGTCCACCTGGCCCTGCTCGACCAGCCGCATCAACGCGGTGCCCGTGAAAGTCTTTGTGGTGGAACCGATTCGGAAAATCGTGTCGCCGTCGACGGGCAGCGGGTGGTCGACATTGGTGACCCCGTAGCCCCTGACGTATTCCTGGCCGCCGGCCCAGACGGCAACCGCGACGCCCGGAATCGCATGGGCCGTCATGCCCGCGTTGATCTTGGCATCGAGCTCGTCGAACGCTGCGCCGAGATCTGCGTGGTCCCTGGATTCTGTCGAGGTCATCGGCGGATTCGAACTAGCGCGGAAAGCTTGTCTTGGGCTTCGGCGGTATCGTCCGCATGGCGATCAATATAGTCCAACTCGGCGCGCTGGGGCCTGGATTCGGTTGGCCCGCTTGGGGCCCCATTGCCCGACCAGCCGGCGTGGGCCCGAGCCGCTAGCCCAGCGGATTGGCCGCCCACACGCCGGCCACCGACAGGCCCACCCGCTCCAGCAGCGCGCGCAGCAGCGGCAGGCTCACGCCGATCACGTTGGACGGGTCACCGTCGATGCCGTCGACGAACCAGCCGCCCAGCCCGTCCAGGGTGAACCCGCCGGCCACGTGCAGCGGCTCACCGGCGGCGACGTACGCCCGCAGGTCCGCGTCCGTGGGCGTGGCGAAATGCACTGTGGTGCAAGCGGATTGCGCTTCACGGTGGGTGATCGCGGCACCGCTGAGCCGCAGCAGGCAGTGCCCGGTGTGCAGCCGGCCGGACCGGCCACCCATGCGGCGCCACTGGGCCGCCGCGGCGTCGGGGGACCCGGGCTTGCCGCACAGCTCGCCGTCGAGGTAAAGCATCGAATCACAGCCCAGGACAACGCAATCCGCGGCTACCGCGGCGTCCAGCTCGCCCGCCACGCGCTCGGCTTTGGCCGTCGCCAGCGCGCACACCACCTCGGCCGGCGCGGCGTCGGGCCCCCGCCCGGCGACGATGGCGTCCTCGTCCACGCCGGAAACCACGACCAGCGGATCGACGCCGGCCTGGCGCAGCACCTTCAGGCGACCCGACGACGCCGAGCCCAGGACCAGGCGGGTCAATGCCTCATGTGCGTCATCTGCTGCATGGTGAGCCGCTGGTAGTTGGACATCGGGAAACGCAGCCGGTCCACCGGCAGCCCCCAGCGGGTGGGCTCGGGCTCGCGGGGTTCGGGCACGCCCCCGCCGACGACGCCGAGCGCGGCGACCAGGGCGGCCAGCTCCTCGTC
The DNA here is from genome assembly GCF_001667595.1 of Mycobacterium sp. E2989. NCBI lineage: Bacteria > Bacillati > Actinomycetota > Actinomycetes > Mycobacteriales > Mycobacteriaceae > Mycobacterium > Mycobacterium sp. E2989. Next base: position 10,672 of record NZ_LZJX01000007.1, read on the forward strand.
GGTGGGGTGACCCTTGAGCACGTGGATGTGCGGCTCGTGCGCGGTTTCTGTTGTCTGGGAATCGTTTTCGTCGCTCACAGTGGGATGTTCCCGTGCTTCTTCGGCGGCAGGTGGCTGATCTTGCGTTCCAGCAGGCGCAGCGCCGTGCCGATGTAGCCGCGGGTGTGCGACGGCGGGATCACCGCGTCGACGTACCCGCGCTCGGCGGCGACGTACGGGTTCACCAGCGTGTCCTCGTACTCCTGCTGCAGCTGCAACCGCAGCTCGTCGACGTCCTTGCCCTCCTTGGCCGCCTCGGCCAGCTGCTTGCGGTAGACGAAGCCGACGGCGCCCGACGCGCCCATCACCGCGATCTGGGCCGTCGGCCAGGCGATGTTGACGTCGCAGCCCATGTCCTTGGAGCCCATGACGCAGTACGCGCCGCCGTAGGCCTTGCGGGTGATGACGGTGATCTTCGGAACGGTGGCCTCGCCGTAGGCGAACAGCAGCTTGGCGCCGCGCCGGATGATGCCGTTGTATTCCTGACCCGTGCCCGGCAGGAAGCCCGGCACGTCCACCAGCATGATGATCGGGATGTTGAAGCAGTCGCAGGTCCGCACGAACCGCGCCGCCTTCTCCGAGGCGTTGATGTCCAGGCAGCCCGCGAACTGGGTGGGCTGGTTGGCCACGATGCCGACCGGGCGGCCCTCGATGCGGCCGAACCCGACGACGATGTTGGTGGCGTAGCCGTTCTGGATCTCGAGGAACTCGTCGTCGTCGAGGATGCGGGTGATCACCTCGTGCATGTCGTACGGCTGGTTGGCCGAGTCCGGGATCAGCGTGTCCAGCTCGAGGTCCTCGTCGGTGAGGTTGTCCTCGATGGCGCCCTCGGGGACGGGCTCGGCGTAGCGCGGCGGGTCGGTCGCGTTGTTGGGCGGCAGGTAGCTCAGCAGGTCGCGCACCCAGTCGAAGGCGTCCTGCTCGCCGGAGGCGACGTAGTGCAGCGTGCCGGACTTGGCCATGTGGGTGTGGGCGCCACCGAGCTCCTCCATCGTGACGTCCTCGCCCGTGACGGTCTTGATGACGTCGGGCCCGGTGATGAACATCTGGCTGGTCTGGTCGACCATCACCACGAAGTCGGTCAGGGCGGGGGAGTAGACGTGCCCGCCGGCGGCCGCGCCCATGATCAGCGAGATCTGCGGGATCACACCGGATGCCAGGATGTTGTTGCGGAAGATCTTGCTGTACAGGCCGAGCGAGACGACGCCCTCCTGAATCCGCGCGCCGGCGCCGTCGTTGATGCCGATCAGCGGGCGGCCGGTCTTGATCGCCAACTCCTGGACCTTGACGATCTTCTCGCCGTACACCTCGCCGAGGCTGCCGCCGAACACGGTGGCGTCCTGGCTGAAGATGCACACCTCGCGGCCGTCGATGGTGCCGTAACCGGTGACCACGCCGTCGCCGAGCGGGCGGTTGTTCTCCAGGCCGAAGTTCTTGCTGCGGTGCCGCGCCAGCGCGTCGAGCTCGACGAACGAGTCCTCGTCCAGCAGGGCGTAGATGCGCTCGCGGGCGGTCAGCTTGCCCTTGGCGTGAACCTTGTCGACGGCCTCTTCACCCACCGGGTGCAGCGACTCTTCCCGGCGCTTGTGCAGCTCGGCGAGCTTGCCCGCCGTGGTGTGGATGTCGATGGTGTGTTCGGCGGCCGGCTCCGCTGTGTGGTCGGTAACGCTTGTCATGGCATCCGATGTTATCGGCAGCCCCGGGGGCGCTGTTTAGGCTGGGCCTGATGGACACCGACGAGCCCCCGGCGCCACTCGACGCGGCCGCGCTGCCCGCCGAGCTGATCGGCACCGGACTCGGCTGGCGCCGGCTCGACGTCGTCGAACACACCGGCTCCACCAACGCCGACCTGCTGGCGCAAGCGGCGTCGGGCACCGACGTGGCCGGGGCCGTGCTGATCGCCGAGCACCAGACCGCCGGGCGCGGGCGGCACGGCCGCGGCTGGTCGGCCGCCCCGCGGGCGCAGATCACGATGTCGGTCGGCGTCAGCATCGTCGACGTGCCGACGGCCGGCTGGGGCTGGCTGCCGCTGGCCACCGGGGTGGCCGTGGTCGACGCGGTGGCCCCGCTGCTCGCCGGCGTCCCGGTGGGGCTCAAGTGGCCCAACGACGTGCTGGCGGGTGACCCGCCGGGCAAGCTCGCGGGCATCCTGGCCGAGGTGGCGCGGCCGGTAGTGGTTATCGGCTTGGGGCTCAACGTGTTTGAGGCTCCAGCCGGCATCGATGGGGCCACCTCGCTGCTCGACCTGGGCGTGCCGGCGCCCGACCGGACCCGGCTGGTGTCCGGGTTGCTGTCCGAGCTGGGCCGGCGGATCGTGGCCTGGCGCGCCGCACGCGGGGCCGACTGGGCGCTGGCCGCCGACTATCGGGCGCGCAGCCTGACCGTCGGCACCCGGGTGCGGGCGCACCTGCCGGGCGGCAAGGAAATCGTCGGCGCCGCGACCGCGGTCGACGACCAGGGCAGGCTGTGCATCGAGGCCGGCGGCCAAACCGTCGTCGTTTCGGCCGGTGACGTGGTGCATTTGCGGTAGCTTCGGGCGGGTGAGCTACCCGGATAACGTCCTGGCCGCCGGCGAACAGGTGATCGTCCACCGCCACCCGCACTGGAAGCGCTTGATCTGGCCGGTCGTGGTCCTGCTGCTGGTCACCGCGCTCGCGTCGTTCGGGTCCGGGTACCTCAACTCGACGCATTGGGGGCAGCTGGCCAAAAACATCATCTACGGGGTGATCTGGGGCATCTGGCTGGTGATCGTCGGCTGGCTGACGCTGTGGCCGTTCTTGACCTGGCTGACCACCCATTTCGTGGTGACCAACCGGCGGGTGATGTTTCGGCACGGCGTGCTGACCCGCACCGGGATCGATATTCCGCTGGCGCGGATCAACAGCGTGGAATTCCGCGACCGGATCACCGAACGGATGTTTCGCACCGGGACGCTGATTATCGAATCGGCGTCACAGGATCCGTTGGAGTTCTACGACATTCCGCGGCTGCGCGAGGTGCACGCGCTGCTGTATCACGAAGTCTTCGACACCCTCGGTTCGGACGAGTCGCCCAGCTGAGCCGACCGGCCGGCCCGGTTGCGCCAGGCGCGCAGCAGCGTGACGTTGCCGCCCTCGATCTCGTCCTCGAGCATCTCGGCGATGCCGCCGGCGGTGAGGGCGGATTCCAGGGCCTTGTCGGGGTTGCGCGCGAACTCGTCGGGGAACACCCAGCGCCGGAACGCCCAGAAGCGGAACGCCATCTGCAGCAGGTTGCCGATGATGTAGGCGGAGATGAAGTCGGCGATGTTCTCCACGGTCAGCGACACCGTCGGCTCGCGCAGCTGCAGAACGTAGCTGGAGAACCACAGCGGCGCCATCGACAGCAGCACCCCCACCCCGCTGAACGCGAAGAACAGCAGCGCCTCGTGGTGGCGTTCGCGGCCGCCGCGATCGCGGAAGCTCCACTCCCGGTTCAACACGTAGGACGCGATGACCGCGACGATGCCGGCGATGACCTTCGCGGTGACCGGCTTGTAGTCCAGAATTGTCAGCTTCAGCGTGTAGAAAATCGCCGAGTCGATCACGAACGTGGTGCCGCCGACGATGGCGAATTTGATCAGTTCGTGGTGGCGCAGCAAATAGGGCTGAATAAACCCGGGCATACGCTCGATTGCGGCTTCGGCGAAGGGCACAAGTGGTCAGTGTACGGACGGACACAAAATCGACGCAAAATCGTACATAACGATTCGGTGTCACCGCCGGTCAACACACCGCGCGCGCCGTGACACCATGAACGCCGTGCCGAGTACACCCCCGGCGGGGGGCGCCCCCGCAGCAGCGCCGTTGGTCGCCATGGTCGGCGGCGGCCAGCTTGCCCGGATGACCCACCAGGCCGCGATCGCGTTGGGGCAGACGCTTCGGGTGCTGGCCACCGCGCCCGACGAGTCGGCCGCGCAGGTCACGCCCGACGTGGTGATCGGCTCGCACGCCGACCTCGAGGACCTGCGCCGGGTCGCGGCGGGGGCCACCGTGCTGACGTTCGACCACGAGCACGTGCCGACCGAACTCCTGGACAAGCTGGTCGCCGAGGGCGTCAACGTGGCGCCGCCGCCGCAGGCGCTGGTGCACGCCCAGGACAAGCTGGTCATGCGGCGACGGATGGAGGCCCTCGGCGCCGCGGTGCCCCGCTACGCCGAGATCCGTAGCGTCGACGAACTGGACGCCTTCGCGCGGCGCATCGCCGGCCCCGTGGTGGTGAAAGCGGTCCGTGGCGGTTACGACGGCCGCGGGGTGCGGATGGCCCGCGACCCGTCGCACGCCCGCGAGATCGCGGCCAGTTTCCTGGGGGACGGGGTGCCGGTGATGGCCGAGGAGCAGGTGAACCTGCGCCGCGAGCTGTCGGCGCTGGTGGCCCGGTCGCCGTTCGGCCAGGGCGCGGCGTGGCCGGTTGTCGAGACCGTGCAGCGGGACGGGATCTGCGTGCAGGTGATCGCGCCCGCGCCGGAGCTGGCGCCCGCGCGGGCCGCCGAGGCCCAGCAGCTGGCGCTGCGGCTGGCCGCCGAGCTCGGCGTCGTCGGGGTGCTCGCGGTCGAGTTGTTCGAGACGGTCGACGGCGAGTTGCTGGTCAACGAACTGGCGATGCGGCCGCACAACTCCGGCCACTGGACCATGGACGGGTCGCGCACCAGCCAGTTCGAGCAGCACGTGCGCGCGGTGCTGGACTATCCGCTCGGCGACACCGACGCGCTGGCGCCGGTGACCGTGATGGCCAACGTGCTGGGCGCGCGGGACGCCCCGGCGATGAGCGTCGACGAGCGGTTGCACCACCTCTTCGCGCGGATGCCCGACGCCCGGGTCCACCTGTACGGCAAGGAGGAACGGCCCGGCCGCAAGGTCGGGCACATCAATTTCCTCGGCACCGACGTGGCGGAGTTGCCCGCGTTGCGGGAGCGTGCCGAGCTCGCGGCACACTGGTTGTCACACGGGATTTGGACGGACGGATGGGATCCGCATGACTAGCACCCCCAGGGTCGGCGTGATCATGGGCAGCGACAGCGACTGGTCGGTGATGGCCGACGCCGCCGAGGCGCTGGCGGAGTTCGACATCCCGACCGAGGTCCGGGTGGTCTCGGCGCACCGCACCCCGCAGGTGATGTTCGACTACGCGCGCACCGCGGCCGGCCGCGGCCTCGAGGTGATCATCGCCGGCGCCGGCGGCGCCGCCCACCTGCCCGGGATGGTCGCGTCGGCGACCCCGCTGCCGGTGATCGGCGTGCCGGTGCCGCTGGGCCGGCTCGACGGCCTGGACTCGTTGCTGTCGATCGTGCAGATGCCGGCGGGCGTCCCGGTGGCCACGGTCTCGATCGGCGGCGCCCGCAACGCGGGCCTGCTCGCCGTGCGCATCCTCGGCTCGTCGGACCCCGCGCTGCGGGCGCGGATCGCCGACTTCCAAGAGCAGCTGGCCGAGGCCGTGCGGGCCAAGGATGAGGCGCTGCAGCAGCGCCAGGGTAAAGTTACCGGCTAGTAGCAAAGAGGAGGCCAGGATGGCTGGTTGGGCCGGAGACCCCACGTTTGATCTGTTCCAGTTGCCCGAGGAGCACAACGAGTTGCGGGCCGCGATCCGCGCGCTGGCGGAAAAGGAGATCGCCCCGCACGCCGCCGATGTGGACGAGAACTCGCGCTTCCCGGACGAGGCGCTGGAGGCGCTGAACGCGTCGGGCTTCAACGCTGTGCACGTCCCGGAGGAGTACGGCGGCCAGGGCGCCGATTCGGTGGCGGCGTGCATCGTGATCGAGGAGGTCGCGCGCGTCGACGCGTCGGCGTCGTTGATTCCCGCGGTGAACAAGCTGGGCACCATGGGGCTGATCCTGCGCGGCTCCGACGAGCTGAAGAAGCAGGTGTTGCCGTCGATCGCCGACGGCACCGCGATGGCGTCCTACGCGCTGAGCGAGCGGGAGGCCGGCAGCGACGCGGCCTCGATGCGGACCCGGGCCAAGGCCGACGGCGACGACTGGATCCTCAACGGCGCCAAGTGCTGGATCACCAACGGCGGCAAGTCGAGCTGGTACACGGTCATGGCGGTGACCGACCCGGACAAGGGCGCCAACGGCATCTCGTCGTTCATGGTGCATGCCGACGACGAGGGGTTCACCGTCGGCCCGAAGGAGCGCAAGCTCGGCATCAAGGGTTCGCCCACCACCGAGCTGTACTTCGAGAACTGCCGCATCCCGGGGGACCGGATCATCGGCGAGCCGGGCACCGGCTTCAAGACCGCGCTGGCGACGCTGGACCACACCCGGCCGACCATCGGCGCCCAGGCGGTCGGCATCGCCCAGGGTGCGTTGGACGCCGCCATCGCATACACCAAGGACCGCAAGCAATTCGGCAGCCCGGTCAGCGACAACCAGGGCGTCCAGTTCATGCTGGCCGACATGGCCATGAAGCTCGAGTCCGCCCGGCTGATGGTGTACCACGCGGCCGCCCGCGCCGAGCGCGGCGAATCCAACCTCGGGTTCATCTCCGCGGCGTCCAAGTGCTGGGCCTCCGACGTGGCCATGGAAGTGACCACCGACGCGGTGCAGCTCTTCGGCGGCGCCGGCTACACGGTCGACTTCCCGGTAGAGCGGATGATGCGCGACGCGAAGATCACCCAGATCTATGAGGGGACCAACCAGATTCAGCGGGTGGTCATGTCGCGGGCGTTGCTGCGTTGACCTATAGGATCTCCGGCGGTTAACCGCTCTCGGGCCGTACGGCCACCGTAGAGTCGTCCAGATGGGTCGTTCCGCAGCCAGGGGGGTCGAAGTGAACAGCGCGACTTCCTTTGCGCGTCGACGGGTGACCGGGATTTGATGCCCGCGGGCGCTCCCGTGACGCCGGCGGCGAGTTGGCAGTCCCTGTCGTTGCTGCTGGTCGAGGATGACCGTGCCGACGCCCTGCTGGTGGAGGAACTGATCGCCGACGCGCTGGCCGACATCCGGGTGGTGTGGGCGCAGTCGATGGCGCACGCCGAGCGCGAGCTGGCGTCCGCCCGCCCCGACTGCGTGCTGCTGGACCTGCACCTGCCCGACGCCAACGGCATCGACGCGCTGGACCGCATCGCGCAGCGCGATGCCACCGTCCCGATCGTCGTGCTGACCGGGCTGAACGACGAGTACTTCGGAGCCTCCGCGGTCGCGGCGGGTGCGCAGGACTACCTGGTCAAGGGCCGCGTCGAGCCCGAGATGCTGCGCCGGGCGCTGCTGTACGCGATCGAGCGCAAGCGCGCGGAGCTAATCGCCGCCGACCTACACGCGACCCAGCTGCGTGCCCGCGAGAACGCGTTGCTGGAACGCGGCCTGCTGCCCTCGCCCCTGCTGCTGGACCACCCCGGGGTCGACATCGTCGCCCGGTACCGGCCCAGCCGGGAGAATGCGTTGCTCTGTGGCGACTTCTACGACGTCGTCCAGACGCCCGACCGGGTGGTCCACGTCCTGATCGGCGACGTCGCCGGCCACGGGCCGCACGAGGCCGCGCTCGGCGCGGCGCTGCGGATCGCATTTCGCGCGCTCACCCTCGCCGGCGTGCACGGCGTGGAACTGATGCGTCAGCTGGAGCGGGTGCTGCACTCCGAGCGAACGGGCACAGGGGTTTTCGCGACGGTGCTCGGCCTGGAGATCCCGGCCGATGGCCCGCGCATCACCGCCATCCGTGCCGGCCACCCGGCGATGCTGTTGCAGCGCGACGGGACCGTCGAATGGGTGGAGCCGCCGGGGGGCCCGGCGCTGGGGCTGCGCGCCGACGACTGGCCCCGCTACGAGATGGACCTGCCGGCGGGGCAGGGCCTGCTGCTGCTGACGGACGGGCTGTTCGAGGGCTATGCCGGACGCGGCAACCAACGCCTCGGCGAGGACGGCCTGCTCGAGCTGGCCCGGGCGCACGCGGACAAGCCCGGCCCGGAGTTCGTCGACGCGTTGATCGACGGCGCCCAGGGGCTCGCCCAGTCCCACGGCGGGCTCACCGACGACATCGCCGTGCTGCGGATCGAAAGGACCACCGCGTGACCGCGACGTTGCGCGGCCTGCGTCTCTCGGAGCTCACCGTGCGCGGGTGGCAGGCCGTCGTGCTGATCAGCATGGGTGTGATGGTGCTGGCCGGCGCGGTCGTCGGTGCGCTGCTGCTGAACCGCACCGACGACATGACGCACCAGCTCGTCGACAACATCCAGCCTGCGCGGGTGGCGGCCTTCGAGCTGCAGGCCGCGTTGCGCGACCAGGAGACGGGCATCCGTGGCTATCTGATCGCCGGGGATCGGCAGTTTCTGACCCCGTACTACGACGGGCAGCACGCCGAACAGGCCGCGGCGGAAGAGATCCGGCGGCGGCTGGGTCAGCGGCCCGACCTCATCGGCGACCTGGACGCGATCGAGAACGCCGCGGGCAACTGGCGCGCAAGCTATGCCGAGCCGGTGATCGCCGACGTGATCCCCAACGGCAAGAACGTCACGAACAAACCGTCCGCGGAGCGCGGTAAGGCCCAATTCGACCATCTGCGAACGCTTTTCGACAAGCAGAATGCCAACCTGTCCGCGGCGCGGGCGGCCGCGGCCGGCGACCTCAAACGCACCGACGCGTGGCGCGACAGGGCGCTCTTCGCGATGGTGCTGTTGTTCTTCGTCACCGCCGCCCTGCTGGGATTCTTGATCCGGGACACCGTCGCGCGACCGCTCGCGGCGCTGGCCGCGGCGTGCCGGCGGATCACCAACGGCAATTTCGAGGAGAACATCGCGCCGCCCAAGCGGCCCAAGGACGTTCGCGACATGGCGCTCGACGTGGAGAACATGCGCAAGCGGATGGTCGAGGAACTGGACGTATCGCGTGCGGCCCAGGCGCAGTTGGATGAGCAGGCCGCCGAACTGCGAAGGTCCAACACCGAACTCGAGCAATTCGCCTACGTCGCGTCGCACGACCTGCAGGAGCCGCTGCGCAAGGTCGCCTCGTTCTGCCAGCTGCTGGAGCGCCGCTACGGCGACCAGCTCGACGAGCGCGGCATCGAATACATCGGCTTCGCGGTCGACGGCGCCAAACGGATGCAGGCGCTGATCAACGATCTGCTCACCTTCTCGCGCGTGGGCCGGCTGGGCACCACGGAGGCCGACGTGGAACTCGACACGACGCTGGATTCCGGCATCGCCAATCTGGCCACTGCGATCGAGGAGTCGGACGCCGAAATCGTGCGCCCGGAGCGTCTTCCGCAGATCAAGGGCGACCCGATGCTGCTGACCATGTTGTGGCAGAACCTCATTGGCAACGCGGTGAAGTTCCGGCACAAGGATCGCCGGCCGCGCGTCGTGATCGAATGCGAAGCCGGCACCGGCAGTCGCGACGGCGAATGGGTGATCAGCGTGTCGGACAACGGCATCGGCATCCCCGAGGAATTCGCCGACAAGGTCTTCGTCATCTTCCAGCGCCTGCACGGCCGCGACGTGTACGCCGGGACCGGCGTCGGGCTCGCGCTGGTCAAGAAGATCGTCGAGCACCATGGCGGCACGATCCGGATCGACACCACCCGCACCGACGGCACCCGGTTCGAGTTCACCCTCCCCATGCCCGCAGTCGCCGAGCAAGCAGACTCAGACGCTTTGGAAGGAGCGCATCAGTGACATCCGACGGTAGAGCCATCGACATCCTGCTCGTCGAAGACGACCCGGGAGACGAGCTCATCACGCGAGAAGCGTTCGAGCACAACAAGCTCAAGAACCGGCTGCACGTCGCGCACGACGGCGAGGAGGGCCTCGACTACCTCTATCGACGCGGCCAGTTCGAGGACGCGCCGCGGCCCGACCTCATCCTGCTTGACCTGAACCTGCCCAAGTACGACGGCCGCCAGCTGCTGGAGAAGATCAAGTCGGACCCGGACCTGGCCCGCATCCCGGTGGTGGTGCTCACCACGTCCTCGGCCGAGGAGGACATCCTGCGCAGCTACAAGCTGCATGCCAACGCCTATGTCACCAAACCCGTTGACCTGGACCAGTTCATGAAGGCGGTCCGGCAGATCGACGAGTTCTTCGTCCAGGTGGTTCGCCTGCCCAGCCTGTGACGGCTTACGGCGCGGCCTGGGGCGCGCCGAGGAACTCGTCGTTGTGCTGCCCCGGCGCGGGCGGGGGGTCGGTGACCACCGCGTCGAAGCTCGAATAGCGCGCGGGCATGCGGACCACGGTGATCGCGTCGTCGCCGCTGCCCACCCGCAACGCGAGCTCGTTCTCGGCGAACAGCGGGGTGTCGACCACCTGCTTCCAGGTGTACGCCAGGCAGGCCATCAGGCCGCCTTCCTGGAGCAGCTCCACCCATTCCGCGGCGGTTTTGGTGGCGAGCGCCGACTCGAGCTCGTCGGTCAACTCGGGGTAATTCATTGCGCGCGAACGCTGGTCGATGAACCGCTCGTCGGTCAGCAGGTCGGGACGGCCGATGAGCTGGCACAGCTTCGCCCAGTGCTTGGGCACGTACGCGCTGATCACCAGGTACCCGTCGGCGGCCTTGAACGCGTCGGACGGTTGGGTGGCGAAGCCAACTCCCTTGCGCTTCTTGGCTTTTGGCGCGGCGTCGGGCTTGGGCGCCGCGTTGGGCTTGTTCAGGTGGATGGTGAGCTGGCTGGCCTGCAGGTTCACCGCGACGTCGTACATGGCGACTCGCACCACGTCGGCCACCCCGTGGCGCTCGCGATTGAGCAGCGCGGCCAGCACCGCCTGGGCCAGCACGTGACCGCTGGCGGCGTCGACGAGCTGGAACGGGATGATCTGCGGCTTGCCGGTCGGCGTCGGCATGCCGGTGGACATGCCCGACTCCGAGGCGACCATCAGATCGACGCCGGGCCTGCTGCCGTGCGGGCCGTTGCCGCCGTAGGCCGACAGGCGCGCGTAGATGAGGCGGGGGTTGCGGGCCCGCAAGTCGTCGGGGCCCAGGCCCATGCGCTCCATCACGCCGGGGCGAAACCCCTCCAGGACGACGTCGGCGGTGTCGACCAGCCGCAGGATCTGCTGCTTGGCCTCGTCGTCGGTGAGGTCCACCGCCACCGACTTCTTGCCCCGGTTGTGGGGCAGAAACAGCGTGGGCAGCGGCGGGCGCCCGGGCAGGACCGCGGTGATCTGCCGGGCCGCCTCGCCCAGCGGCGCCTCGACCTTGATCACCTCGGCGCCCAGGTCGGCCAGCACCTGCCCGGCCAGCGGCCCGGCGATGTTCTGGGTGAAATCGAGTACCCGGAATCCGTCAAGTGGCTTGGCGGGGGTGCTGTTTGCCATGGGTGGCCTTCCGTGCCGTGGTGCGCTGCAAAGGTAACCCGTGTCGGCCGGCAGCCGATTCAGGGGGCCTTTGACACGGTTGTGTTACCACCTCGTGTCAGGGCGCGCGAGCGCGGCCGATCGCCGCTAGCCTCGCGCAGATGACCACGTTCCCCGCCGTCGCCGATGAATGCACCGTCGCCGCGACGCGGGACGCCGGGTGGCGGCGCGATGCCGATTGGGCCCGGCGCCTGGCGTGGGTCAGCCTGGTCGCGGTGCTCGTCGAGGGCGGCATCGGCCTGTGGCAGGGCCTCGCCGTGGGGTCGGTGGCGCTGACCGGGTGGGCCCTTGGCGGGGTGTCCGAGGCGCTGGCCAGCGCGATGGTGGTGTGGCGGTTCAGCGGCGCGCGGACCTTCTCCGCCCACGCCGAGCGGCACGCGCAGCGCGGCGTGGCGGTGTCGTTCTGGCTGACCGCCCCCTACATCGCCGCCGAGTCGATCCGCGAGCTGATCGGCGAGCGCCATCCCGAGGCGTCGCCGATCGGCATCGCGCTCGCGGCCGCCGGGTTGCTGCTGATGCCGATGCTGGGCCGGGCCAACCGCCGGCTGGGCGCGCGGCTGGACTCCGGCGCCACCGAGGCCGAGGGGATCCAGAACTACCTGTGCGCCGCGCAGGCGGCCGGGGTGCTCGTCGGGCTGGCGGCGACGGCGCTGTGGTCCGGCGGGTGGTGGATCGACCCGGCGGTCGGGCTGGGCATCGCCGGCGTCGCGGCCTGGCAGGGCGTGCGCGCCTGGCGCGGCCACGCGTGCTGCTGCTAATCCAACCGATACCGAATCAGTCGGGAACTGTTGGCCACCACCGCGACCGACGACGCGTTGTGCAGGATCGCGGCCAGCACGGGGGACAGCGCGCCGCCCGCGCCGATGATCAGCCCGGCGGCGTTGACGGCGATCGACATGCCGTAGTTCTCCCGGATGACGTCCACCGCGCGAGCGCCCAGGTCCCGCACGTCGAGCAGCCGATGCAGGTCGTCGTTGGCCAGCGCCACGTCGGCGGTCTCCACGGCGACGTCGGTTCCGGCCAGGCCCATGGCGATCCCGATGTCGGCGGCCGCCAGGGCCGGCGCGTCGTTGATGCCGTCGCCGACCATGCCGACCACGTGGCCGTCGTTCTGCAGCGAGCGCACCACCTCGAGCTTGTCCTCGGGCATCACCTCGGCGCGCCACTCGTCGATCCCCAGCTCCTCGGCGACCACCCGGGCGATGTCGGGATGGTCCCCGGTGAGCATCACGATCCTGCGAATTCCGCTGTCCCGCAAGCGCTTCAGCACCTCGACGGCCTCGGGCCGCACCTCGTCGCGCAGGCTGATCAGCCCCACCAGCTTGCCGTCGACGGCGAGCAGAAGCGGGGTCTCGGCCTGCCGGCGCAGCTTGTCCACCCACTCCGACGCCTTCTTCGACACCCGCACCTTCTCGGCGCGCAACAGCCCGGGGCTGCCCAGCAGCAGGGTGCGGCCGTCGGCCCAGGTGCGCATGCCCAGGCCCACCAGCACCTCGCACTCCTCGTGCGGCGGGATGGTGATGTGCCGCTCCTCGGTCGAGCGGATCACCGCCTCGGCCAGCGGATGGCGGGAGTGGATCTCCGAGCTGGCCGCGTACGCCAGCACCCCCTCGGGCTCCCAATCCTTGTGCAGGGCAATGATGTTGGTGACCACCGGACGGCCGACGGTCAGCGTGCCGGTCTTGTCGAACACGATGGCGTCCACCCGGCCGGCCTGTTCGAGGTGGGATCCGCCCTTGATCAGGATGCCGCGGCGCGCGCCGTTGCCGATCGCGGCGCTGATCGCCGTCGGCGTGGACAGGCCCACCGCGCAGGGGCACGCGATCAGCAGCATCGTCATCGCGCGGCGCACGTCGCCGGTGACCGCCAGGGTCAGGGCCGAGACGACGAACGAGGTGGGAACGAAACGGCGGGAGAAGTTTTCGCCGACGGTCTGGATGGGCGCCCGGTCGTGTTGGGCCTCCTCCACCCGGGCGATGATGCGCCCGATCGCGGTCTGGTTGCCGACAGCCTGGGCGCGCACCACCAACCGGCCGCGCACCACGACCGATCCGGCGTGCACGTGCGCGCCGACCATCACCGAAACGGGCAGGTTCTCGCCGGTGATCGCGGACTGGTTCACGATCGCGTCGCCGTCGACCACCTCGCCGTCGACCGGTATCGCGACGTGGTCGTGGATGATCACCTCGTCGCCGATCTGCACGCTGTCGATGGGGACCTGCACCTCCTGGCCGTCGGCCAGCCGGACCCACGCGGTGTCCTGGCTGCCGCGCAGCAGCTCCGAGATGGCCCGCCGGGTGCGGCGCAGGGTGAGGTCCTGCAGGTATTCGCCGATGTTGAGCAGCCAGAGCACGGTCAGGGCCACCACGTTCTCCCGCAGCACCAGGCTCGCCACCGTCGCCGCCGACACCAGGGCGTCGGTGCCGGCGCGCCCCGAGCGCAGCGAGCGCAGGGCGCCGCGCAGGAACGGGTAGCCGGTGAAGATCGTGACCCCGGTGGCCAGCACCCGGCCGTTGGGGCCGAGCAGCGGCGGCCGGGCGAACACGTAGCGCCGGACGCCGAGCAGGGCCAGCGCCGCGCCGCCGACGACCATCCGCAACACGTCGGTGTTGCGGATCTCCGACGAATGCGGCGCGCGCGCCGGGATCAGCTCCGCCGCGACGTGGGCGGCGGAGCCGATCGCGGCCAGCACCGCGGCGCGGTCGCAGCGCCGGGGCGAATACCAGACGACCACGGAACCGGTGCGCGGGTAGGCGTGCACCACGCGCACGCCGTCCTGCGCGGCGACCCCCTCCTCGACGGCCACCGCGCGGCGCGAATCGCCCCGCAGCCATTCGACGGAGACCCGCATGCGGCCGGCGGCGTCCGAAATGACCCGCAGCGCGGCGTCATTCGTGGCGATGTCGGGCACCACGGCCAGATGGGCGGGCATGTCCGCGAAAGATCAGTGGTCGTGCTGGTGGACGTCCGCGACGGCCGGTGTGGGCGCTTCCTCGCCGATGCGTTCGCGGGCTTCGGCCATCACGTCGGCGAGCTTCAGCCGCGCCGACTCGGCGGCCTCCTCGGCCTTGCGGGTTCCACGCAGCCCCAGCTCCGCCGCCGACACCGCGGTCTCGTGCAGCGGCGCCTTGGCCAACCCCTTGCGCACCACCTCGTAGGCCGTCACGCCGACCAGGCCGGTGACCACCGTCGATGCCGCCTTCGCCAAGAGCGCGTACCCCGCCATTTGCCCGGACCTCCGTATCGTCGCCGCGTCAGCTGATGCTCGCTCGACGTTAACATTGAAATATAGCGATATCAATATGAATCGGCGGCTACAGCGTCTTGGTGACCTTCTCCGTCTCGATCCGGCGCGCCAGCGCCGACGCGTCGGGGTTGGCCACCTGTACCAGCGACCCGCCGGCGGCCAGTATCGCCAGCAGGCCGTCCACCAGGTCGTCGGGTCGCGTCCAGGATGCGGTGCACAGCACCCGGTCGCGGGGGGTCAATTCCCTTGCGGCAGCCGATCTTTCGCAATCGGCCAGCACCTCGTCGACTGATCGCCCTTCGAGCGCGGGGCCGGGACGGCTTTCGGGAACGATCTGGTCGCCGTGCACCCGCACGGCCGTGGCGTAGTCGGTGACGCCGATCGGCAGGTCGCCGGCGGGGCGCCCGAACGGATCCAGCGACAGCACCGCCACCTCGGCGGCGCCCAGCTCGTCCGCCTCGTCCAGCCGGTCGGCGGTGCACAGCGCGACGTCGGCCGGGCCGTGCGCCCCGAGGACCGCCTCGGCGCCGACCCACCACACCCCGAACAGCACGGCCGCGGTCTGCCAGTGCGCCGGCAGCAGGATAGCGACCCGGCTGCCCGGCCCGGCGCCCAGTTCGTCGCGCAACAGGTTGCCGGTCTTGGCGGCCCAGTTGGCCAGCGTCACCGCCGACAACTCGATGCGCTCGCCGGTCGCGTCGTCGTAGTAGGTGATGCGCGGGCCCACCGGGTCGGCCCGCAGCATCGGGTCGAGGATCGCGGCGGAGAGCGTGCTCAGTTGATGCACTCGGGCTTGTCGGAACCGGCCGTCAGGATCGGCGACGGCGCCGGGACGTTCGGGTCGGCCGCCACCGAACCGACGTTGGACACCCGGGCCGGCATCACCGAGCCGGTGCCGGAAAGCCCCGAGCCCGGCCCGCTGTAGTCGTTGCCCAGCACCACCCGCACCGAGCCCGGCGCCAGCGACGGATCCGCGACCACCGGCAACCCGCCCAGCTCCTTGGCCACCTCCTGGGCGCCCAGGTCGTCGGTCTTGGCGGCGCGCACCTGGCTGCCCTTGACGTGGCCGCCGTCGTTGTTGCCGACCGTGCCCGCGCCAAATCCCTTGGCGGTCAACACCTGTGAGACCGCCGACGCCAGCCCGTTGATGTCGGTGTCGTTGACCACGCTGGCGGTGGTCTTGGCCGGGGTGTAGGCGATCTCCTCGGTCTTGCCCTGCTCCTGCTCGTGCAGCAGCCCGCTGACCCAGTCGGCGACCTGGTGCGGGTCCACCCGCACCACGCTTTGCATGCCGTCGTCGCTCCAGCCGGCGCCGTCGAGCACCGGGATGGTGGCGAACGCGACGTTGCCGCCGGCCAGCTTCTGCATCTGCTGGACGAAGTCCATCACGTCCCAGCCCGACGAGATCACCACCGAGCGCTGCACGGCCGCCTCCAGCCGCTTCAGCGTGGTGGGGCTGGACAGCGTCTTGCCGGAGATGACGCGGTGGGCCAGCGAGGCCATCACCACCTGCTGACGCACCACCCGGTCCAGGTCGCCGCGCGGCAGCTCGTGGCGCTGCCGGACGAAGCTGAGCGCCTCCGGCCCGTCGAGCCGCTGCTGGCCGGCCGGGAAGTCGGCGCCCGAAAGCGGTTCGAACACCGGCTCTTTGAGGCAGACGTCGACGCCGCCCAGCGCGTCGGTGATCAGGGAGAAGCCGAGCAGGCCGATCTCGGCGTAGTGGTCGACGGTGACGCCGGTGAGGTCGGCGACGGTCTTGATCAGCGCCTCGCGGCCGGCCTCGGTGCCTTGTGCCGCGGCGTCCGCGGCCGAGTCGCCGGCCTTGACCAGGCTGGTGCGCTTGGCCTCGCGGGCCTGGCCGTAGACGCCGTTGATCTTCGTCTTGCCCAGGCCCGGCGCGGCGACGTAGGAGTCGCGGGGGATCGAGATGGCGGTCGCCGACTTCCCGTTGTTGGGGATGCGGATCAGGATGATCGTGTCGGTGTTGGTCGCCTCCTCGTCGCCGACCCGCAGCGAGGCCAGCTCGTCGGCGGACAGCGGGTTGCCGTGGGCGTCGGTGCGGCTGTCGAGGCCCACCAGCAGGATGTCGATCGCGCCGTCGTCGCCGCCCTTGCCCAGCGAGGGTGCGGACATGTGGAAGATGCCGTCCTCGAACGAGCGGACGTTGCTCCACGCCAGCCCGGTGCCGAGAACGACGACGAGCGTGAGCGCAGTGGCAATCACACGAACCACACGTTGCACAGGCATCCCACTAGATTACTTGCGGCACACGTGCTTCGTGGGTAGCGAAGCCCCGCGCGCCCCGGGCGTTCGCCCGCGCTTTCCCGGGCATGCCAGACTCAAACCATGTCGAGCAGGATTGTGATCGCCGGCGCCGGTGGGCAGCTGGGCGCCCATTTGCGCGCGCTGGCGGCCGATCAGGAGCGGGACGTGCTGGCGCTGACGTCGTCGGAGTGGGACATCACCGACCCGGCCGCCGCCGAGCGGATCATCGAGCGCGGCGACGTGGTGATCAACTGCGCGGCGTACACCGACGTCGACGGCGCCGAGAGCGACGAGGCCGGCGCCTACGCCGTCAACGCCGAGGGCCCCGAGCACATGGCCAAGGCTTGCGCCGGCGCCGACGCCCGGTTGATCCACGTCTCCACCGACTACGTGTTCAACGGCGACTTCGGCGGCGCGCAGCCGCGCCCCTACGAGCCCGACGACCCGACCGCCCCGCAGGGCGTGTACGCCCGCAGCAAGCTCGCCGGCGAGCGGGCCGTGCTGGCGGCGCTGCCCGAGGCGGTCGTGGTGCGCACCGCGTGGGTCTACACCGGCGGCACCGGCAAGGACTTCGTCGCCGTGATGCGCCGGCTGGCCGCTGGTGACGGCCCGGTGCGGGTGGTCGCCGACCAGATCGGGTCACCGACCTACGTGGGCGACCTGGCCGCCGCGCTGCTGCAGGTCATCGACGACGACGTGCCCGGGCCCATCCTGCACGCCGCCAACGAGGGCGCGGTGTCCCGCTTCGAGCAGGCGCGCGCGGTGTTCGCCGAATGCGGCGCCGACCCGGAGCGGGTGCAGCCGGTCAGCACCGCGGAGTTCCCCAGGCCGGCGCCGCGCCCGCCCTACACCGCGCTGTCCGGCCGGCAGTCCGCCGCGGCCGGGCTGCGACCGTTAAGGCCCTGGCGCCCTGCGCTTGTCGCGGCGCTGGCGGCCGCTCGACCGTTACCCTCTACGCGTGACTGACGTTCTGCCGGTCGTGACGGTGACCTACTCACCGGGCCCACACCTCGAGCGCTTCCTGGCCTCGCTGTCGCTGGCCACCGAGCGGCCGGTGTGCGTGCTGATGGCCGACAACGGCTCCACCGACGGCACCCCGCAGGCCGCCGTCGAGCGGTACCCGAACGTGCGGCTGTTCCACACCGGGGCCAACCTCGGCTACGGCACCGCGGTGAACCGCGCGGTCGCGCAGCTCGCCGAGTCGGCGGACGTCGACGCCGACTGGGTGATCGTGGCCAACCCGGACGTGCAGTGGGGGCCGGGCAGCATCGACGCCCTGCTGGACGCCGCCGCCCGCTGGCCGCGGGCCGGCGCGCTGGGCCCGCTGATCCGCGATCCCGACGGCTCGGTTTACCCGTCGGCGCGCCACCTGCCCAGCCTGGTCCGCGGCGGCATGCACGCGGTCGTCGGGCCGTTCTGGAAGCGCAACCCGTGGACGGCGGCCTACCGCCAGGAACGGCAGGAGCCCAGCGAGCGGGTGGTGGGCTGGCTGTCGGGCTCGTGCCTGCTGGTGCGCCGGTCGGCCTTCGGCCAGGTCGGCGGGTTCGACGAGCGCTACTTCATGTATATGGAGGACGTCGACCTGGGTGACCGGCTCGGCAGGGCCGGCTGGCTGAGCGTCTACGTGCCGTCGGCCGAGGTGCTGCACCACAAGGGCCACTCCACCGGGCACGACCCGGCCAGCCACCTGGCGGCACACCACCAGAGCACCTACCTGTTCCTGGCGGACCGGCATTCGGGCTGGTGGCGGGCGCCGCTGCGGTGGACGCTGCGGGCCTCGCTGGCGCTGCGCTCCCGCCTGATGGTGCGCGGCGCGCTGCGCGACCGGAGACGCAAACTGGCGGAAGGGCGGCGCTCACATGGCTAACCCCCAGGTCGATGCCGTGGTCCTGGTCGGCGGCAAGGGCACCCGGCTGCGGCCGCTGACGCTGTCGGCGCCCAAGCCCATGCTGCCCACGGCCGGGCTGCCGTTTCTGACCCATCTGCTGTCGAGGATCGCCGCGGCGGGCATCGAGCACGTCATCCTGAGCACCTCGTACCAGGCCGCGGTGTTCGAGGCCGAGTTCGGCGACGGGTCCAAGCTGGGCCTGCAGATCGAATACGTCACCGAGGAGCGGCCGCTGGGCACCGGGGGCGGCATCGCCAACGTCGCCGGGCACCTGCGGCACGACACCGTGATGGTGTTCAACGGCGACGTCCTCGCCGGGTCCGACCTCGGCCAGATGATCGAGTTCCACCGGGCCCAGCAGGCCGACGTCACGTTGCACCTGGTGCGGGTGGGCGACCCGCGGGCCTTCGGCTGCGTGACCACCGACGAGGACGGCCGGGTCACCGCCTTCCTGGAGAAGACGCAGGACCCGCCGACCGACCAGATCAACGCCGGCACCTACGTGTTCGCCCGCGACATCATCGACCGGATCCCGCGGGGCCGCGAGGTGTCGGTGGAACGCGAGGTGTTCCCGGCCCTGCTCTCCGATCCGGACGTCAAGGTGTGCGGCTACGTCGACGCCAGCTACTGGCGCGACATGGGCACGCCGGAGGACTTCGTCCGGGGCTCGGCCGACCTGGTCCGGGGGATCGTGTCGTCGCCGGCCCTGCACGGCCACCGCGGCGAGCAGCTGGTGCACGACGGCGCCGCGGTGTCACCGGGCGCGGTGCTGGTGGGCGGCACCGTCGTCGGGCGGGGCGCCGAGATCGGCCCCGGCGTCCGGCTGGACGGCGCGGTGATCTTCGACGGCGTCAAGGTCGAGGCCGGCAGCGTGATCGAGCGCTCGATCATCGGCTTCGGCGCGCGCATCGGGCCGCGGGCGCTGATCCGCGACGGCGTGATCGGCGACGGCGCCGACATCGGGGCGCGCTGCGAGCTGCTGCGCGGCGCCCGGGTGTGGCCCGGCGTCTCGATTCCCGACGGCGGGATCCGCTACTCGTCCGACGTGTGAGGCCGCATCCTCTCGAACGTCACGCTGGCGTAGCGCTCGACGCCGACGGCCGCGCTAGCGTGACGCTCGGCCCGTCGCGCGGGCGACGAGGTACGCCAGCGCGTGGTCGCTGCCGTCCGGCAGCGCGTCGGCGGGCCACCACCGCAAATCGTCGGATTCGTCGCTGATCGCGATCCGCGCGCCGGGCGGTGCGTGGGCCACGAACTGCAGGTCCAGGTGCCGGGTGGGTACGCCCAGTGAACAGGTGACCGGGTGCACGTGGATGGCGGCCAGCTCGGGCTCGATGCGCAGACCGGTGACGCCGGACTCCTCGGTGGCCTCCCGCAGCGCGGCGGCGACGATGTCGCCGTCGTCTTCGTCGCAGTGGCCGCCCAGCTGCACCCAGCGGCCCACCCGCGGGTGCAAGGTGAGCAGCACCCGGTCGCCGGTGTGGTCGACCACCAGCGCCGAGGCGGTGACGTGGCCCGGCACGCACTCGCGCCGGCAGGCGTCCGGTCGGGCGAGCACGAAGGCCAGCACCGCGTGCCGCAACGAATCCTGGGCCGCGTCGGGCGCCCGCCAATCGGTCAGCAACGCGATCACCGACTCCCGCACGCTCACCGGGAACCCCGCCGTTTCCGGCGATCCCGCAGCGACGCCCAGGCCGCGCGGCAGTCCGCCACCGCCTCGGGCCGCAGCCCCAGCCCGTCGATCAGCACGTGGCGGTCGACGAGGTCGAGCGCCTTCTCGATCTCGTTGGCCTTCAACAACACATCGACGTCGCCGGCGAGGCCCGGGCCGGCGAGCGCCGGTGGGGGAATGGGCAGCTGCTCGGCTTCGCGGGGTTCGAGCTCCAGGATGCCCCCGCCGTAGCTGCGGCCGATGATCTCGGCGAAGGCGAACGTCACGCTGTTGTGGAAGACGGCGGCCAGCGCGGTCGCGTCTTCGAAATCGGAGCCCGCGCTCAGGCGCAGCCGGTGCACGGTGTCGGTGCTCGTCGCGGCGGCGGCGTTGACGGTCAGGCGCGGCGCCAGGTGAATCTGTCGCAGCAGGAACAGATCCGGGACCCACGGCGACGGCGTGGTCCACCACGGCTTGCGGATCGAGCATTTGTAGCCCCGGTGCACGCCGGCGGACTCACCGGCCCGGATGTGTGCGATCAGCGCGGGGTCGTCCGGCTCGCGCGGCGCGTCGAGCAGCCAGGTCCGTCGCCCGGCCGCGACATCGCCTGCCCGGCAATCGGTGTCGTAGACCAGTCCGGACAGCTGCGCGCTGCGCGACACGAGCGGGACGCAGTGGGGGAGCAGCCCGAGTTCGCGGGCCTGCGCGTCGGTGAAGGTGAAGAAGCTGTTGCGGCCCGTCACGATGCCCACGTCCACCGCGGCGACCGACCCGAGCCGGGTCAGGGCCGGCGATCGCTTGAGCGTGCGCAGCAGCCGGATCGCGGCCGGGTCCAGGAAGTACTTGGTCCACTTCTCGTTTTCGTGCAACAACGCGGGAGCCGCCTCGACGTCGAAGTCCGCGTCCGCGAGCGCGTCGGCGCCGGCGAGGTGGACCGTGCGGATGCGCGCCGGCCCGGCGCCGGCGACCCCGCAGAACAGCACGACCTCCTGCAGGATGCCGTCGAAGATCAGGCGCTCGAACGTGACCAGCGTGATGTCGGCGAAGCGGCCCAGCAGGAACTCGCGCAGCTGCGCGGCGTAAGAGACCTGGAGCAACTCGGCGGGCAGCACCAGCCCCACCCGGCCGCCCTCGCGCACCAGGATCGAGCTCGCCACCACGAAGGGGACCCACGCGTTGGTCAGCCGGGTCGGCCGCAAACCCGCGCGCCTCATCAGTTCCAGCGCGGGGTCGCGCTGCTCGGGCGCCCAGTTGCCGAACCGGATGTAGGGCGGATTCCCCGCGACCCCGTCCCAGCCGCCCGGCTCGGCCGCGGGGAGCCAGGCGAACAGGTTCGCGGCGTCGACGGGGGCGAATCGGCACGCCTTGGCCGCCTCTGCGGGCACCAGCTCGACGCCGCGCGCCCCGCCGCCGAGGGCGGCCAGCTCGCGCAGGATCGCGCCGTCGCCGCAGGAGGGTTCCACGATGCGCGGGCCGGCTTCGCCGACCCAGCGGGCCAGGAACCGGGCCACCGGCGCGGGCGTGTAGTAGCCGCCGCGGACCTTGTCGGCGGACGCCGCCGGCTTGCCCGCGAATCTCATGGGCCGATTATCGCCGACGGACGCCGCTCACTTGCGGATCAGCAAATCCCCGGGGTCCACCGCGTCGCGCGGCCCGGCGGTTTCCTCCGGGTAGCCGATCGCGATGGCGCCCAACGGCTCCCAGTCGGCGGGCAATTCGAGCTCGGCGCGCACCAGGTCGGCGGCGAAGATCGTCGAGCCGATCCAGCAGCTGCCCACCCCCCGCACTGCCAGCGCGACCAGCAGCGCCTGCACGGCCGCCCCGACCGCGACGGTGAACATGGTGTGCTCGGCCTCGGTGCGGGCGGCGTCGGGATAGGAGTGCGCGCCGTCGGGGACCAGCATCGGGATGACGACCTCGGGTGCGTCGTAAAGGATCTGGCCGCGCGCCACCCGGCGCTCCACCGAGTCGGCGGGCCGGCCGTCACCGGAAAGGTCGGCGCGCCACTTGTCTTTCATGCGGTCCAGCAACCGGATCCGGGCGTCGCGAGCCCGCAGCCAGACGAACCGGACCGGGCGGGTGTGGTGCGGGGCCGGGGCGGTGAGGGCCTCGGCGACGGCGGCTTCGATCAGCTCGGGCGCCACCGGCTCGGCGCTGAACCGGCGCACCGATCGGCGCAACAGCTGGGCCTGCCGCCGGCCCAGGTCGATGGCCTCGGCGGTGCCCAGCCAGAACAGGTCCTCCTCGCCGGGCCGCAGCAGCTGCCGCGCGGTCGAGCCGTCGTCGCTCACCGTGAGGCCGCGCACCACGGCCACCGGCATGGCGGTCAATTTCCCCTTCACCAGATCGGCCGCCGCCGCCACCTCGTCGGCGACCGCGATCTCGGTGACCACCAGCTCGTTGCCGTGCCGGTCGACGGACCCCGAATAGCCGTGCAGCACAGCCAGACCGGACGATCCCACCGCCGCGTCGATCTGGCCGTTGCGCCAGGCGCGGCCCATGGTGTCGGTGATGACGACGGCGACGTCGACGCCGAGCAGCCGGGCCAGCCCGGCGCGCAGGGCCGCGGCGCTGCCGTCCGGGTCGAGCGGCAGCAGCGCCAGTTCGTCGCGGCCCACGTTGGATCCGTCCACGCCCGCGGCGGCCTGGATCAGGCCGATGCGGTTCTCGGTGATCAGGGTGCGCCCCTTGCGCGCCAACACCCGCACCGCCTCGTCGTCGACCAGTTTGCGGCGGAGTTGGTCGCGCTCCTCGGCGTCCTGCGGCGCCGGCACCAGCCGGCCCTCGCACTTGGACACCACCTTGCTCGTCACCACCACGACGTCGCCGTCGCGCAGCCAGGGGGCGGCCGCGGCCAACGCCGCGCTCAGGTCGTCGCCGGGCCGGAATTCGGGCAGCCCCGCGACGGGCAGGATTTCGATCGCCGCGGCCGTGCCGTGTTCGGTCACGCCGTCACGCCCGCAAGCTCGAGCCCCGCGGCGACCATCTCGGCCGTCGCCTTGGGATCGGTCATCAACAGCGGAACGGCGGTCACCGCCACGCCGTCGATGTCGGCGTGATCGCCTTCGTGCACCAGCCAGCAATCGAGGATTCCGGTGCCGCGGCGCGCGCCGTAGTGCCGGCCGACCGCCTCCGCGGTGGATGGGACCCCGATGACCGACAGGCACGCATCGGCCATGCCGCGCAATGGCTTTCCACCGATGATCGGCGAGTAGCCGACGACCGGGGCGCGCGCCGAGCGCAGCGCGGAGCGGATGCCGGGGACGGCCAGGATGGCGCCGACGCTCACCACCGGATTGGACGGCGCCAGCAGGATGACGTCGGCGTCGGCGATGGCCGCCACCGCTTCACTTGTGGCGGAGGCCTTTTCGGCGCCGATGAAGGCGAAGCTGTGGGTGGGCACGTCGGCGCGGTAGCGCACCCACCACTCCTGGAAGTGGATGGCCCGCCGGTTGCCGTCGTCGGGATCGGTGATCACCACGTGGGTCTCGCAGCGGTCGTCGCTGGCCGGCAGCAGACGGGCGCCGGGTTGCCAGCGGTCGCACAGCGCCGTGGTGATCTGTGACAGCGGGTAGCCGGCGTTGAGCATCTGGGTGCGCACCAGGTGGGTGGCGATATCCCGGTCGCCGAGACCGAACCAGTCCGGTTGCACGCCGTAGCGCGCCAATTCCTCTTTGGCGTGCCAGGTTTCGTCGCGGTGACCCCACCCTCGCTCCGGGTCTACGCCTCCACCTAAGGTGTACATGCAGGTGTCCAAATCCGGGCAGACCCGCAGTCCATGAATCCAGGCGTCGTCGCCGATGTTGACGATGGCGTTGAGTTCGTGGTTGCTGGTTCCCGCATCCGGGTGCCGTTGCGTTTCGAACTGACCGAGCCCGAGCAGCTGTTGAACCCCCAGCAGGAAGCGGGCGCCGCCAACCCCACCGACCAGAACGGTGACCTTCACTTGGACGACAGTACTGCCCGGCGACCGTGCGGTGTCGGGGCCGTTACGCGGCCCTTAAGCATAGTTGCGGGCGGTGTGATCGACACGCCGAATGCGCAAAACAACGGAAACGCCGTAATTCGGTCACGAGATGGTATGGAAATGCGCCGTAATGCTTGACCCGGCAGGTCAACCCGTGTCTAATCACAACAGTGTCATTTCCCGGTTGGCCGGCCGGTTCCGGTGTCGCAGACCGAGATTCGATCACTTGTTCGAATTGTCTGTACACATCAGAAAAGTGGGAACCACTCACTCTCTCAATCAAACTGAGGAGGCGGACGACCGTATGTCTTACGAACATCTTCGAGGAGTCATGGCGAGCACGCCGCACACCCCCATCGCTTCGGCGCCGGCCCTGCCCGCGCGGCCGCACCTGACCGTGGTTCCTGATGCGCCAGTCGCATTCGAGCCCGAGCCGATGCCGATGCCCGTTGCGGACCAGTGGCAGGACCGGGCGCTGTGCGCCCAAACGGATCCCGAGGCCTTCTTCCCGGAGAAGGGCGGATCCACCCGCGAGGCCAAGAAGATCTGCCTGGGGTGCGAGGTGCGTCATGAGTGCCTGGAGTACGCCCTGGAGCACGACGAGCGCTTCGGCATTTGGGGCGGTCTCTCCGAGCGCGAGCGTCGGCGCCTCAAGCGCGGCATCATCTAGCGCGCCCGCGCCGCCGGAGTTTATTCGTCGTCGATCGTCGGGTCGATGACCGACGGTTCGACATCGAGGTAGATGGCCACCTGGGCCACCAAGATTTCGTGCAGTAAATCACCGAGCTCGACGGTGTCCTTGGCCCGTCGTTCAATCGGCTTGCGGAACAAGACAATTCGTGCCCGCGTGGCGTTGCCGCGGACGTCGACGCCGGCCGGGATCAATCGCGCCAGCGGGATCGGCCCGTCGGCGATCACCTCCGGCGGCCACTGCACGCTGTCGGGATCCTTGGCCGCGATGCGGGGAATCTCGTCGACCGCCACGTCCATCTCGGCCAGCCGGGCCTGCCAATGTCGTTCGATCGGTTCGTAGGCCTCGAGCACCGCCATGTCGAACCGCTCGGCCCGGCTGCGCCAGCCCGGCACCGTCGGCGGCAGCAGCGGACCGCGCACATCGCGGCCCCGCCGCGACGACCGGTGGGAGGCGAACCGGCCCGGAGACCGGCCCCTGTGCGGGGAGCTGCGCGAATCGCCCACGGGCCGATGGTAACGGTTGCACATCGGGCGCCGAGGCGTTGCGCGTGTCCGGCGCTTCCCGGACGTTTGCGCACGATAGCCTTTCGGCGTGAACGTTCCCCGTCGCTGTTGTCGGCCCGGGTGTCCGCACTACGCCGTGGCGACCTTGACGTTCGTCTACTCGGACTCGACGGCGGTGGTCGGCCCACTCGCGACCGCGCGGGAACCGCATTCGTGGGACCTGTGCGTCGGCCACGCCGGCCGGATCACCGCTCCCCGCGGGTGGGATCTCGTGCGCCACGCCGGCCCGCTCTTCACCGAGCCGACCCATCCCGATGAGGACGACCTGGTCGCCCTCGCCGACGCGGTGCGCGAGGGCGCTCCCGGCGAGCGCGGCGCGGCCTACGGCACCGGCGCGCCCCGCAACGGATTTGACGGCTTCGGCGATCCGCTCGTCCATCACGGCGGGTCGCAGGCCACCGCGCCCAGCAGCAGTGTGCTGGCGCCGCCCGAGCATCGTTCCGGCCGGCGCCGCGGGCATCTGCGGGTGTTGCCCGACCCCAGTGACTAGCCGTTCCGGCGTCGCGGGCAATCCCCGCGCACCACTGCGGTCCCGTGTTTCCTCCGGGCCGATAGGCTGACGGCCAAGAGGCGAAGGAACGAAGCAATTCCAAGGCGTCAGGAGGCCCCCGCATGTCTCGGCTCGCCGCGACTGTGCATCGTGTCGTCAAGGCGTACGACGTGCGAGGGCTGGTCGGCGAGGAGATCGACGAGCCTCTGGTCACCGCGTTGGGGGCGGCCTTCGCCAAGCTGATGCGCGGCGAGGGTGCTGGGCGGGTGGTGATCGGCCACGACATGCGGGACAGTTCGCCGGCGCTGGCCGAGGCCTTCGCGGCCGGGGTCCTGGGCCAGGGCCTGGACGTGGTGCGGATCGGCCTGTCCTCCACGGATCAGCTCTACTTCGCCTCGGGGTCGCTGGACTGCCCGGGCGCGATGTTCACCGCGAGCCACAACCCGGCGGCCTACAACGGCATCAAGCTTTGCCGCGCCGCCGCCAAGCCGGTCGGCGCCGAGAGCGGCCTGCGCGCGATCAGCGAGGACGTCATCGCCGGGGTCGAGCCCTACGACGGACAACCCGGAACCGTCACCGACCGCGACGTGCTCGACGACTACGGCGCGTTCCTGCGCTCGCTGGTGAACACCTCGGGGCTGCGGCCCCTGCGGGTCGCCGTGGACGCCGGCAACGGCATGGCCGGTCTCACCGCGCCCGCCGTGCTCGGCGCGATCGACTCGATCACCCTGCTGCCGTTGTACTTCGAGCTCGACGGCTCGTTTCCCAATCACGAGGCCAACCCGCTGGATCGGGCCAACCTGGTGGACCTGCAGGCCTACGTCCGCGAGACCGGCGCCGACATCGGGCTGGCCTTCGACGGCGACGCCGACCGCTGCTTCGTCGTCGACGAACTCGGCCGCCCGGTGTCGCCGTCGACGGTCACCAGCCTGGTGGCCGCGCGGGAACTGGGCCGGGAGATCGGCGCCACCATCATCCACAACGTCATCACCTCGCGGGCGGTGCCGGAGTTGGTGACCGAGCGCGGGGGCACGCCGCTGCGCTCCCGCGTCGGGCACTCCTATATCAAGGCGATGATGGCCGACACCGGCGCCATCTTCGGCGGGGAACACTCGGCGCACTATTACTTCCGTGACTTCTGGGGCGCGGACTCCGGGATGCTGGCGGCGCTGTACGTGCTGGCCGCCCTCGGCGAGCAGGACCGGCCGTTGTCGGAGTTGACCGCCGACTACCAGCGCTACGAATCGTCCGGCGAGATCAACTTCACGGTGTCCGACGCCGCGCTGTGCACCGAGGCGGTGCTCAAGTGCTTCGGCAGCCGCATCCACTCCATAGACCACGTGGACGGGGTGACCGTAGACCTCGGCGACGGCAGCTGGTTCAACCTGCGCAGCTCCAACACCGAGCCGCTGCTGCGGCTCAACGTGGAGGCGCGCAGCACCGAGGACGTCGACGCGGTGGTCGCCGAGGTCAGCGCCGAGATCCGCGGCCAGTCCGCCCCCGCGGAGGCCGCGACGTGAACGCCGTGCGGGCGATCGATCTCGAGGACACCGAGGGCCTGCTCGCCGCCGACCGGGACGGCCTGCTGCGCTCGGCCTCGTCGGCCGGGGCGCAGGTGCGCGCCGTCGCCGCCGCCGTCGACGAGGGCGCGCTGGACCCGCTGCGGTCCGACGACCGGCCGCGCAGCCTGATCTGGGTCGCCGGCCGCGGGGCCGCCGAGGCCGCCGGCGCCATGGTGGCCGCGACGGTGGCCGGTGCCGCCTCCGAGCCGATCGCGCTGACCGCCGAGGTGCCGCCGTGGATCGGCCCGCTCGACGTGCTGGTGGTCGCGGGCGACGACCCCGGCGATCCCGCGCTGGTCAGCGCGGCCGCCACCGGGGCGCGCCGCGGGGCGCGCGTCGTCGTCGCCGCGCCGTACGAGGGCCCGCTGCGGGATTCCACGGCGGGGCGGGCGGCGGTGCTGGCCCCGCGGCTCCCGATCCCCGACGAGTTCGGGTTGTGCCGCTACCTGGCCGCCGGCCTGGCCGTCGTGCAGGCGGTGGACCAGCGACCCAGCATCGACCTGCGGGCGCTGGCCGACGAGCTGGACGCCGAGGCGCTGCGCAACAGCGCGGCCCGCGAGCTGTTCACCAACCCGGCCAAGACCATCGCCGCGCGCCTGGCCGGCCGGCAGGTCGCGTTGACCGGCGACTGCGCCGCCACGCTGGCGCTGGCCCGGCACGGCAGCTCGGTGCTGCTGCGGGTGGCCCATCAGGTGGTCGCCGCCAGCGGGCTGGCGGACGCCGTCGTCGCGCTGCGCGCCGGGGGGCCCGGCGGCCTGCCGGATCCCGCCGACGCGATCTTCCACGACGAACAGATCGACGGGCCGCTGCCCCAGCGGCTGCTGGTGCTGGCCCTCACCCTGTCCGCCGAACAGACGGTGGTGGCCGCCCGGACGGCCGGGCTCGACGACGTGTACCTGCTGGCCGCCGAGGACGTGCCCGACGGACCCGGCGGCTCGGCCGGCTCGACGGTTGCGCCGAAGTTGGGCGGTGCCATCAGCGCCGAGCAGCAACTGGCAGTATTGGCCGTTCGACTGGAGATGGCCGCGGTTTACGCGCGCCTGGCGCGGGGATAGATAGAACAGTGGAACTGCTTCGCGGGGCGTTGCGTACGTACGCCTGGGGATCGCGTACCGCCATAGCCGAATTCACCGGGCGTTCGGTACCGGCCGCCCATCCCGAGGCCGAGCTCTGGTTCGGCGCCCACCCCGGCGACCCGGCCTGGCTGGAAACGGACGCGGGCGAGATATCTTTGCTCGACGCCCTGGTCGCCGACCCGGAGGGCCAGCTCGGTCCCGGCGCGCGGGCCCGGTTCGGTGACGTGCTGCCGTTCCTGGTCAAGGTGCTCGCGGCCGACGAGCCGCTGTCGCTGCAGGCCCACCCGAGCGCGGCGCAGGCCGCCGAGGGTTACCTGCGGGAGGAGCGGCTGGGCATCCCGCTGACCTCCCCGGTGCGCAACTACCGCGACACGTCGCACAAACCCGAACTGCTGGTGGCGCTGCAGCCGTTCGAGGCGCTCGCCGGATTCCGCCAGGCCTCGCGCACCATCGCGCTGCTGCGGGCGCTGGCCGTCTCCGACCTCGACCCGTTCATCGACCTGCTCAACGACCAATCCGACGCCGACGGCCTGCGCGCGCTGTTCACCACCTGGATCACCGCGCCGCAGCCCGACATCGACGTGCTGGTGCCCGCCGTGCTGGACGGTGCCATCCAGTACATCAGCTCCGGGGCAACGGAATTCGCCGGCGAGGTGAAGACGGTGCTGGAGCTGGGGGAGCGCTACCCCGGCGACGCCGGCGTGCTGGCGGCGCTGCTGCTGAACCGCATCACGCTGGCCCCGGGCGAGGCGATCTTCGTGTCGGCGGGCAGCCTGCACACCTACCTGCGCGGCTTCGCGCTGGAGGTGATGGCCAACTCGGACAACGTGTTACGCGGCGGCCTGACCCCCAAGCACGTCGACGTCCCCGAGTTGTTGCGGGTGCTGAACTTCACGCCCACCACCGAGGAACAGGTGCGGGCCCCGATGCGCCGCGAGGGTTTCGGCCTGATCTACGAGACCCCGGCCGACGAGTTCGCCGTCGCGCTGCTGGAGCTCGACGGTGAGTATCTGGGTCACGAGGTCGACGCGTCGTGCAGCCACGAGGGCCCGCAGATCCTGCTGTGCACCGAGGGCTGCACGACCGTGCACGGCAAGTCCGGATCGCTGACGCTGCAGCGGGGGATGGCCGCGTGGGTGGCTGCCGACGACGCCCCGATCCGGCTGGTCGCGCGCGAGCCCACGAAGTTGTTCAGGGCGACCGTAGGGCTGTAGGATTGCGCCCGCGGTCGCCACGGACCGCCTGACGGCGCTCGTCCAGCCACAGCCGCATGTTGTGCGCGATGGTCCGCCCGACGATGCGCGGCGGCGGAACCATGTAAAGGCTGTCCAGCAGCGAGAACCGCCGCAAAAACCATTCCGCCAGAACGGGATCGGTCTCCGCGGCCCCCAGGAACTGGTCGAACAGCGCGCCGGAGGGCCGCCACCACCACGGGGCGGGCTGCTTCGGCTCGGCGTGGTGGAAGGTGACGTCGCCGATGGCGTTCATCGTCCAGACCGGGAACGTGCTCTTGGCCGTCGCCCGGCTCAGCGCGGCGGCCACCTCGTCGTCGGGCAGCTGCAACGCGCGGCGCAGATGCCCTGCCTGCAGCGAGGTCATCGTCATGCCCTGTCCGAAGGTGGGGTTGAAACTGGCCACGGCGTCTCCGAACGGAAGGATGCCGGCGGGTAGGCGGTCCAGCTTGTCGTAGCGCCGCCACTTGCTGGCCGGGAAGGCGTGGAATGCCGGCTCGCCGATGGGGTCGGCCTGCTTGAGCGCCGCGTTCACGTGCGCCGGCACCAGCTCCTCGGCCAGCTCCAGCATCTCGGGAAAGGTTTGCGGCGGTTTGACATTCGCCACCCCGAAGGTGGTCAGCACCCAGGTGCCGTCCTCGTAGCACAGCATGCCCAGCCCCAGCGACTTGTCGTGCGAGGCGCCGGCGACCACCACCTTCTCCGCGATCAGGCCGTCGGGGATGCGGAACTGCTGGGTGGCGTAGTAGATGCCGATGTCGAGGACTTCCTCCGTCGGGCGCTCGTAGCCCCACTGGGTCAACCACACCGGCAGCCGCGTGCCCCGGCCGGCCGCGTCGACGACGAGGTCCGCGGCAACGAATTCCGGCTCCCCGCCGCCGTCGCCCGCCGGATCCAGCAGCACCCCGGTCACCCGCTGACGCACCGGGTCGAACCGCGGTTCGGCCACCGAGCGCCGCGCGATGGTGACGTTGGCGGTGTCCTGGACCCGTTTGCGCAACTGCCACTCCAGGTGCGGGCGGCTGGGCACGTAAGCGGTGAATTCGTCGCGCAGGGTGTGCCCGGTCCCGAGCACGTGCCCGGCGGCGCCGAGGTGGATGCAATCCGGCCGGTTCTCCAGCATGGGCACGCCGGCGGCGACCATGTCTTCCAGCAGGCCGGGGAACAGGCTCTCGAACTCCATTGCGCCACGGGCCATCAGCATGTGCAGGTGCCGGTCCTGGGGGACGGTCGCGCGGTTCGACGGCGTGCTCGGCAGCTCGTCGCGTTCGTAGACGGTGACACGGGCATAGGAGTCCGAGAGCACCCGCGCGGCGCACAGGCCGGCGATGCTCGCTCCGATGACCACCGCGTGGTCCCTGGTGTTTGCTTTGGTGTCCGGCATCTCGGCAGAGTACCCAGTACTGTGACGGACCAATGGGTCCCACTCGTTGGGAAAGGGCGGCGGATGGCCAATCGATGGCGCATGAAGTCGGTCGAACAATCGATCGCTGACACCGACGAGCCAGACACCCGGCTACGCAAGGAGCTGACCTGGCTGGACCTGGTCGTCTTCGGGGTGGCCGTGGTGATCGGCGCCGGAATCTTCACGGTGACCGCGTCCACCACCGGCGACATCACCGGCCCGGCGATCTGGATCTCGTTCGTGATCGCGGCCGTCACCTGCGCGCTCGCGGCGCTGTGCTACGCCGAGTTCGCCTCGACCCTGCCGGTCGCCGGCAGCGCCTACACCTTCTCTTATGCCACCTTCGGCGAGTTCCTGGCCTGGATCATCGGCTGGAACCTGCTGCTGGAACTGGCCATCGGCGCGGCGGTGGTGGCCAAGGGGTGGTCGAGCTACCTGGGCAACGTGTTCGGGTTCGCCGGCGGCACCAGCCAGTTCGGGTCGGTCAACCTGGACTGGGGCGCCCTGCTGATCGTCGCCGGGGTGGCGACCCTGATCGCGCTGGGCACCAAGCTGTCGTCCAGGTTCTCCGCGGTGATCACCGGCATCAAGGTGTCGGTGGTGCTGCTGGTGGTCGTCGTCGGAGCCTTCTATATCAAGGCCTCCAACTATTCGCCGTTCATTCCCAAGCCCGAGGCCGGGCACGAGGCCTCCGGCGTCAACCAGTCGGTGCTGTCGCTGCTGACCGGGGCGCACAGCAGCCACTACGGCTGGTACGGCGTGCTGGCCGGCGCCTCGATCGTGTTCTTCGCGTTCATCGGGTTCGACATCGTCGCCACCATGGCCGAGGAGACCAAGCGGCCCCAGCGCGACGTCCCGCGGGGCATCCTGGCGTCGCTGGCGATCGTGACCGTGCTCTACGTGGCGGTGTCGGTGGTGCTGTCCGGGATGGTGTCCTACACCCAGCTCAAGACCGCGCCCGGCCACAAGCCGGCGAACCTGGCCACGGCGTTCACGGCCAACGGCATCAACTGGGCCAGCAAGATCATCGCCATCGGGGCGCTCGCCGGACTGACCACCGTGGTCATGGTTCTGATGCTCGGCCAGTGCCGCGTCCTGTTCGCGATGGCGCGCGACGGCCTCCTGCCGCGGCAGCTGGCCAAGACCGGTTCGCGCGGCACCCCGGTGCGCATCACCGTGCTCGTCGCGATCGTCGTGGCCGCGACGGCCTCGGTGTTTCCGATCGCCAAGCTCGAGGAGATGGTGAACGTGGGCACGCTGTTCGCGTTCGTCCTGGTCTCGGCCGGCGTCGTCGTGCTGCGACGCACCCGCCCCGACCTGGAGCGCGGCTTCCGGGCGCCATGGGTGCCGGCCCTGCCGATCGCGTCGATCTGCGCCTGCGTGTGGCTGATGCTCAACCTCACCGCGCTGACCTGGGTGCGGTTCGGCGTCTGGCTCGTGGTGGGCACCGCGATCTACGTCGGCTACGGCTACCGGCACTCCGTGCAGGGCACGCGCGACGCCGGGCATCCCGACAAGGAACCCGACCCCGACGCGACTTCCACCGCGGCATAGGCCGGCGGGCGCCGGCGGGCGCAAATCCAGCTCGTCCGGTGTGCGCGCCGGGCCTTGCGCGTGCGCGTGCGGCATTCGCGGTGCGTCCCGGGCGAGAAACGGGCCCGGTCCGCGACCTCACTGCACGTTCGACGCCGTGGCCGCACGCTCAAATCAGTTTACAAAATAGTGCTCTGTGTCTAGACACGAGACGGACGAGTCGATATTGTCAACCTCAAGCGTGGTGTGACTCACAAGGAGGTTTGGCATATGACCACAGTCGAACGGCAGGTAAACCCGGAAGCGGCCGAGCCGCCCGTCTGGCGGGACAAGAAGCGGCGCCTCTGGCTGATGGGACTGATCGCCCCGACGGCGCTGTTCGTGATGCTGCCGATCGTCTGGGGGCTCAACCAGCTCGGCTGGCACGCCGCCGCGCAGGCGCCGCTGTGGATCGGGCCGATCCTGGTCTACGTCCTGCTGCCGATCCTGGACCTGCGCTTCGGGCCCGACGGGCAGAACCCGCCCGACGAGGTGATGGAGCAGCTGGAGAACGACAAGTACTACCGCTACTGCACCTACATCTTCATCCCCTTCCAGTACCTCAGCGTGGTCTTCGGCGCGTACCTGTTCACCGCCTCGAACCTGAGCTGGCTGGGCTTCCCGGCTGGCTCTGACGGCCCGCTGGGCTGGGCGGGCAAGCTGGGCGTGGCGCTGTCGGTGGGCGTCCTCGGCGGTGTCGGCATCAACACCGCCCACGAAATGGGCCACAAGAAGGACGCGCTGGAGCGGTGGCTGTCCAAGATCACCCTGGCGCAGACCTGCTACGGCCACTTCTACATCGAGCACAACCGCGGCCACCACGTGCGGGTGTCGACGCCGGAAGACCCCGCGTCGGCCCGCTTCGGGGAGACCTTCTGGGAGTTCTTGCCGCGCAGCGTGTTCGGCAGCCTGCGCTCGTCGCTGCGGCTCGAGGCCCAGCGCCTGCGCCGCCAGGACAAGAACCCATGGAACCCGGCGACGTATCTGTCCAACGACGTCCTCAACGCGTGGCTGATGTCAATCGTGTTGTGGGGCGTGCTGATCGCGGTCTTCGGCCCGGCGCTCATCCCGTTCGTGATCATCCAGGCCGTCTTCGGCTTCAGCCTGCTCGAGGCCGTCAACTATCTGGAGCACTACGGGCTGTTGCGGCAGAAGAACGCCAACGGTCGCTACGAGCGTTGCGCGCCGGTGCACAGCTGGAACTCCGACCACGTCGTCACCAACCTGTTCCTGTACCACCTGCAGCGGCACAGCGACCACCACGCCAACCCCACTCGCCGCTACCAGACGCTGCGCAGCATGGAAGGCGCGCCCAACCTGCCGAGCGGCTACGCGTCGATGATCTCCCTGACCTACGTGCCGCCGCTGTGGCGCAGGGTGATGGACCACCGGGTGCTCGAGCACTACGACGGCGACATCACCAAGGTCAACATCCACCCGCGGGTGCGCGAGCGGGTGCTGGCGCGCTACGGGGCGTCGGCATGACCGCCTACCGCTGCCCGGGCTGCGACTACACCTACGACGAGGCGAAAGGCGATCCGCGGGAAGGCTTTCCCGCGGGCACGCCCTTCGGCGACATCCCCGAAGACTGGTGCTGCCCGGATTGCGCGGTGCGCGAAAAGATCGATTTCCAAGAAATAGGAGCCATCCGATGACCGATTACAAGCTCTTCATCTGCGTGCAGTGCGGGTTCGAGTACGACGAGGCCAAGGGCTGGCCCGAGGACGGCATCGCGCCCGGAACCCGTTGGGACGACATCCCCGACGACTGGAGCTGCCCGGACTGCGGCGCCGCGAAATCCGACTTCGAAATGGTGGAGATAGCCCGGTCGTGATCGGCACCGGCGCCGCAGTGAAAGCGGCTATTGTCGCGCCTGTGAAGCGGATGCCCTACCCCGAGGCGTCGCGCGTCCTGCTGCGCGACTCGGTGCTGGACGCGATGCGCGAACTGCTCGGCAGCCGCGACTGGTCCGCCATCACGCTGTCGGACGTGGCCCGCGCCGCGGGCATCAGCCGGCAGACCATCTACAACGAATTCGGCTCGCGGCAAGGCCTGGCGCAGGGATACGCCCTGCGCCTGGCCGACCGGCTGGTCGACGCGGTCGGAGGCGCGATCGACGCCAACGTCGGCAACATCTACGAAGCGTTTCTGCAGGGTTTTCGCGCCTTCTTCGCGGAGTCGGCGGCCGACCCGCTGGTGATCTCCCTGCTGACCGGCGTCGCCAAGCCGGACCTGCTGCAGATCATCACCACCGACAGCGGTCCGATCATCACCCGGGCGTCGGAGCGGCTGAGCACCGCCTTCACCCAGAGCTGGGTGGCCACCAGCGACGAGGACGCCGGCGTCCTGGCGCGGGCGATCGTGCGGCTGGCGATGAGTTACGTGTCGATGCCGCCCGAGGCCGATCTGGGGGCACCTCCCGCCGAAGGCGGGGGAGACGTGGCGGCGGACCTGGCGCGGCTGATGACGCCGTTCGCCGAGCGGCACGGCGTCGTCAACGTCCCCTGACGCCGGGCCGGGGCCGCCGACTACAGTGGCGCAAGAGCGGATACCTAAGCTAAGTAATCCGCTTGGAACCCAAGCCGCAGAAGGAATGAGAACTTTTATGACGACGACCGAAAGCTCGCTGACCGCCGACGTCCGCAACGGCATCGATTTCAAGGTCGCCGACCTGTCGTTGGCGGAATACGGTCGCCGGGACATCGAGCTCTCCGAGCAGGAGATGCCGGGTCTGATGTCGCTGCGCCGCGAGTACGCCGAAGTGCAGCCGCTCAAGGGCGCGCGGATCTCGGGCTCGCTGCACATGACCGTGCAGACCGCGGTGCTCATCGAGACCCTCGTCTCGCTGGGTGCGCAGGTTCGCTGGGCGTCGTGCAACATCTTCTCCACCCAGGACCACGCCGCCGCCGCGGTGGTCGTCGGCCCCTACGGCACGCCAGAGGAGCCCAAGGGCGTCCCGGTGTTCGCCTGGAAGGGCGAGACGCTCGAGGAGTACTGGTGGGCGGCCGAGCAGATGCTGACCTGGCCCGACGAGCCGGCCAACATGATCCTCGACGACGGCGGCGACGCCACCATGCTGGTGCTGCGCGGCGCGCAGTACGAGAAGGCCGGCGTGGTGCCGCCCGCCGAGGCGGACGACCCCACCGAGTGGAAGGTCTTCCTGGAGCTGCTGCGCAACCGCTTCGAGACCGACAAGGACAAGTGGACCAAGATCTCGGAGTCCGTCAAGGGCGTCACCGAGGAGACCACCACCGGCGTGCTGCGGCTCTACCAGTTCGCCGCGGCCGGCGACCTGGCCTTCCCGGCGATCAACGTCAACGACTCGGTGACCAAGTCCAAGTTCGACAACAAGTACGGCTGCCGGCACTCCCTGATCGACGGCATCAACCGCGGCACCGACGTGCTGATCGGCGGCAAGAAGGTGCTGGTCTGCGGCTACGGCGACGTGGGCAAGGGCTGCGCCGACTCGGTCAAGGGCCAGGGCGCGCGTGTCGTCGTCACCGAGATCGACCCGATCAACGCGCTGCAGGCGCTGATGGAGGGCTACGACGTCGAGACCGTCGAGGACGCGATCGGCACCGCCGACATCGTCATCACCGCGACCGGCAACAAGGACATCATCACCCTCGAGCACATGAAGGCGATGAAGGACTACGCCGTGCTGGGCAACATCGGCCACTTCGACAACGAGATCCAGGTGGCCCAGCTGGAGCGCTCCGGCGCCACCAAGACCAACATCCGCCCGCAGGTCGACGTGTGGACGTTCCCCGACAGCGGCAAGTCGATCATCCTGCTGTCGGAGGGCCGGCTGCTGAACCTGGGCAACGCCACCGGCCACCCGTCGTTCGTGATGAGCAACAGCTTCTCCAACCAGGTGATCGCCCAGATCGAGCTGTGGACTAAGAACGACGAGTACGACAACGAGGTGTACCGGCTGCCCAAGCACCTCGACGAGAAGGTGGCCCGCATCCACGTCGAGGCGCTCGGCGGCACGCTGACCAAGCTGACCAAGGAGCAGGCCGAGTACATCGGCGTCGACGTCGACGGCCCCTACAAGGCCGACCACTACCGCTACTGAGGTAGCGCTTTCTCGCCGAACGTCACGCCAGCGTGGCGTCCGGCGTCGAGTGTCACGCCAACGTGGCGTCCGGCGGCGGGCTTAGGCTGGGCGCCGTGCTGATCGCGATCGAAGGGGTGGACGGCGCGGGCAAGCGGACGTTGTCCGAGGGCCTGCGCAAAGCCTTCCAGGCGGCGGGAAAGTCCGTGGTTATCACGGCTTTTCCGCGTTACGGCCAATCGGTGACCGCCGACGTCGCGGCCGAGGCCCTGCACGGCCAGCACGGGGACCTGGCGTCGTCCGTCTACGCGATGGCGATGCTGTTCGCGCTCGACCGGGCCGGGGCCGTCGAGGACATCGAGGCGCTGCGCCGCGACCACGACGTGGTGATCCTGGATCGCTACGTCGCGTCCAACGCGGCCTACAGCGCCGCGCGCCTGCACGAGGACGCGGCCGGCGCGGCGGCCGCGTGGGTGCTCGAGCTCGAGTACCGGCGGCTGCGGCTGCCCGCGCCCGACTGGCAGGTGCTGCTCGCGGTGCCGGTGGAGCTGGCCGGGCAGCGCGCCCGCAGCCGGGCCCAGTCCGACCCCGGGCGGGCCCGCGACAGCTACGAGCGCGACGACCAACTTCAGCTGCGCACCGGCGCGGTGTACGCCGAGCTGGCCGCCGCGAACTGGGGCGGGCCCTGGCTGGTCGCCGACGCGGACGTCGATCCGGCCGAGCTGGCGGCGACTTTGACCGCCGGTTAGCACAGAATTGTCACGATTTGGCGGTATCGGGCACGAAACGCCCGTGTGGCGTGCCGGGTTTGTCCCGATCTGGTGACACCATGGACTCCATGAGGCAAAGGATTCTCGTCGTCGATGACGACGCTTCGCTGGCCGAGATGCTCACCATCGTGTTGCGTGGGGAGGGTTTCGACACCGCGGTCATCGGTGACGGCACCCAGGCCCTGACCGCGGTGCGCGAACTGCGCCCCGATCTGGTGTTGTTGGACCTGATGCTGCCCGGCATGAACGGCATCGACGTCTGTCGCGTGTTGCGTGCCGATTCGGGCGTGCCGATCGTCATGCTGACGGCCAAGACCGACACCGTGGACGTGGTCCTCGGCCTCGAGTCCGGCGCCGACGACTACATCATGAAGCCGTTCAAGCCCAAGGAGCTGGTGGCGCGGGTGCGGGCGCGGCTGCGGCGCAACGACGACGAGCCGGCGGAGATGCTCTCCATCGCCGACGTCGAGATCGACGTGCCGGCGCACAAGGTCACCCGCAACGGCGAGCAGATCTCGCTGACGCCGCTGGAGTTCGACCTGCTGGTCGCGTTGGCGCGCAAACCGCGGCAGGTGTTTACTCGTGATGTGCTGCTCGAACAGGTGTGGGGCTACCGGCACCCGGCGGACACCCGCCTGGTGAACGTGCACGTCCAGCGTCTGCGGGCCAAGGTTGAGAAGGACCCGGAGAATCCGACCGTGGTGCTGACCGTTCGAGGAGT
This sequence comes from Mycobacterium sp. E2989, assembly GCF_001667595.1. NCBI lineage: Bacteria > Bacillati > Actinomycetota > Actinomycetes > Mycobacteriales > Mycobacteriaceae > Mycobacterium > Mycobacterium sp. E2989. The sequence goes on from NZ_LZJX01000007.1 coordinate 49,166, forward strand.
GGGATACAAGGCCGGACCTCCGTGATCCGGGAGCGTCGTTGATTTGGCGCTCGCCGCGACGGACTAGGAGCCGCTGGGGGCGTTCGGGTCCCATGACCCGCGGCATGGGTGCGGTGAGTCGCGCCGTTGCCGTTGCGTGGCGCCGGTCGTTGCAGCTGCGTGTCGTCGCGCTGACGCTCGGACTGTCCCTGGCGGTGATCCTGGCGCTCGGCTTCGTGTTGACTTCTCAGGTCACCAATCGGGTGCTCGACGTGAAGGTCAGGGCCGGCATCGAGCAGATCGAGCGGGCGCGCACCACCGTCGGTGGGATCGTCAGCGGCGAGGAGACCCGCTCGCTGGACAGCAGCCTGCAGCTGGCCCGCAACACGTTGACCTCCAAGACCGACCCGGCGTCCGGCGCGGGGCTGGCCGGCGCCTTCGACGCGGTGCTGATCGTGCCGGGGGACGGGCCGCGCGCGGCCACCACGGCCGGGCCCGTCGACCAGGTGCCCAATTCCCTGCGCGGGTTCGTCAAGGCCGGGCAGGCGTCCTACCAGTACGCCACCGTGCACACCGACGGCTTCTCCGGCCCGGCGCTGATCATGGGGACGCCGGCCTCCTCGCAGGTGGCCAACCTGGAGCTGTACCTGATCTTCCCGTTGAAGAACGAGCAGGCCACCATCACGCTGGTCCGCGGCACCATGATCACCGGCGGCGCCGTGCTGCTGGTGCTGCTCGCCGGGATCGCCCTGCTGGTGTCCCGCCAGGTGGTGGTCCCGGTGCGGTCGGCGTCGCGGATCGCCGAACGGTTCGCCGAAGGCCACCTGTCCGAGCGGATGCCGGTGCGCGGCGAGGACGACATGGCCCGGCTGGCGGTGTCCTTCAACGACATGGCGGAAAGCCTGTCCCGCCAGATCACCCAGCTCGAGGAGTTCGGCAACCTGCAGCGCCGGTTCACCTCCGACGTCAGCCACGAACTCCGCACGCCGCTGACCACCGTCCGGATGGCCGCCGACCTGATCTACGACCACAGCGAGGATCTCGACCCGACGTTGCGCCGGTCCACCGAGCTGATGGTCAACGAGCTGGACCGGTTCGAGTCGCTGCTCAACGACCTGCTGGAAATCTCGCGCCACGACGCCGGTGTCGCCGAGCTGTCCGTCGAGGCGGTGGACCTGCGCACCACCGTGCAGAGCGCGCTCGGCAACGTCGGCCACCTGGCCGAGGACGCCGGCATCGAGCTGCTCGTCGACCTGCCCGACGAGGAGGTGATCGCCGAGGTCGACACCCGGCGGGTGGAGCGGATCCTGCGCAACCTGATCGCCAACGCCATCGACCACGCCGAGCACAAGCCGGTGCAGATCCGGATGGGCGCCGACGAGGACACCGTCGCGGTCACCGTCCGCGACTACGGGGTGGGCCTGCGGCCCGGCGAGGAGAAGCTGGTGTTCAGCCGGTTCTGGCGGGCCGACCCGTCGCGGGTGCGCCGGTCCGGCGGCACCGGGCTCGGCCTGGCGATCAGCGTGGAGGACGCGCGCCTGCACCAGGGCCGGCTGGAGGCGTGGGGCGAGCCCGGCGAGGGCTCCTGCTTCCGGCTGACGCTCCCGCTGGTTCGCGGCCACAAGGTGACCACCAGCCCGCTGCCCATGAAGCCCATCCCGCCGACGGCCACCACGAACCCGGCGGCCCCGCCGCCGGCGAAAGAACGCTCGCGGCTGCGTGAACCGGCCGAGAGGAGCGGGTGATGCGGCGCCTGATCGGGCTGCTGCTGCTCGCGGTGCTGCTGGCGGGCTGCGCCGGCGTGCCCAGCTCGTCGGCCCCACAGGCCATCGGCACGGTCGAGCGGCCGGCGCCGTCGAACCTGCCCAAGCCGACGCCGGGCATGGATCCCGACGTGCTGCTGCGCGAATTCCTCAAGGCCACAGCCGATCCCGCGAACCGGCATCTGGCCGCGCGGCAGTTCCTGACCCAGTCGGCCTCCAACTCCTGGGACGACGCCGGTAGCGCGCTGCTGATCGACCACGTGGTGTTCGTGGAAACCCGTGCCGCCGAACGGGTTTCGGCGACCATGCGGGCGGACATCCTGGGGTCGCTGTCGGACATGGGGGTGTTCGAAACGGCCGAGGGGGTGCTGCCCGACCCGGGCCCGATCGAGTTGGTGAAGACCTCCGGCGGGTGGCGGATCGACCGGCTGCCCAACGGGGTCTTCCTGGACTGGCAGCAGTTCCAGTCGACCTACAAGCGCAACACGCTGTACTTCGCCGACCCGACCGGCAAGACGGTGGTTCCGGATCCGCGCTACGTCGCGGTCGCCGATCACGATCAGCTGGCCACCGAGTTGGTCTCCAAGCTGATCGCCGGACCGCGGCCCGAGATGGCGCACACGGTCCGCAACCTGCTCGCCCCGCCGCTGCGGCTGCGCGGGCCGGTGACCCGCGCCGACGGCGGCAAGAACGGCATCGGGCGCGGCTACGGCGGCGCGCGCATCGAACTGGAGAAGCTGTCCACCACCGATCCGCACAGCCGGGCTTTGCTTGCGGCGCAGATCATTTGGACGCTGGCCCGGGCGGACATCCGGGGGCCGTATGTGATCAACGCCGACGGCGCGCCGCTGGACGACAGGTTCGCCGAGGGCTGGACCACCTCCGACGTCGCCGCCACCGACCCGGGCGTGGCCGACGGCGCGGGCGCCGGGCTGCATGCCCTGGTGAACGGGTCGCTGGTGTCGCTGGACGGCCAGCACTTCGCGAACGTGCCCGGGGCCTTCGGGCGCATGGGCGACCAGACCGGCGCGGCGCTGTCGCGCAGCGGGCGGCAGGTGGCGTCGGTCGTGACCCTGCACCGCGGCGCGCCCGACGAGGCGGCGTCGCTGTGGATCGGCGACCTCGGCGGCGAGGCGGTGCAGTCCGCCGACGGGCACGGCCTGTCGCGCCCGAGCTGGTCGCTGGACGACGCGGTCTGGGTGGTGGTGGACGGCAACAACGTGCTGCGCGCGATCCAGGAACCGGCCTCGGGCCAACCCGCCCGCATCCCGGTCGATTCCGTCGCCGTGTCCAGCCGGTTCCCGGGCCCGATCACCGACCTGCAGCTGTCCCGCGACAGCACGCGCGCCGCGATGGTGATCGGCGGTCAGGTGATCCTGGCCAGCGTCGAGCAGACCCAGGCCGGCCAGTACGCCCTGACGTATCCGCGGCGGCTCGGCTTCGGGCTGGGCAACTCGGTGGTCTCGCTGTCCTGGCGCACGGGCGACGACATCGTGGTGACCCGCACCGACCCCAGCCACCCGGTCTCCTACGTCAACCTCGACGGGGTGAACTCCGACGCGCCCGCCCGCGGCCTGCAGATGCCGGTGCTGACGGTCGCGGCCAACCCCTCGACCGTCTACGTCGGCGCGTCCCAAGGGGTGCTGCAGTATTCGGCGGCGGCGGCCGAGGGCCAGCAGGGCTGGTCCGAGGTGCCCGGGCTGATGGTGTTCGGGGCGGCGCCGGTGCTGCCGGGCTGACCCGGGGTTGTCGGTCCCGCCCGCGACACTGGCCCCATGCTCGACCTCATCCTGCCGCTGCAGTGCGGCGGCTGCGGCGCCCCATCGACCCGCTGGTGTGCGGCCTGCGCCCGGGAGCTGAGGGTGGCCGCCGACCAGCCGCATGTGGTGAGCCCGCGCGTCGACCCGGGGGTGCCGGTGTTCGCGCTCGGCCGCTACGCCGGCGCCCGCCGGCAGGCGATCCTGGCGCTCAAGGAGCACGGCCGCGCCGATCTGGTCGGCCCGTTGGCGGGGGCGCTGGCCACGGGCGTGCACCGGCTGCTGTCGTGGGGCATGGTCGAGACCCCGCTGACCCTGATACCGGCGCCGACGCGTCGTTCGGCGGCTCGCCGGCGCGGCGGCGACCCGGTCACGAGGCTCGTGCGCACGGCGGTGGCGGGCCACCCGGCCATCACGGTCGCCCCGGCGCTGCGGATGAGGGCGCTCGCTCGCGACTCGGTGGGGCTGGGCACGGGCGCCCGCGAGCGCAACGTCGCGGGCCGGGTGCGGCTGCGCCGCGCGCCCCCGGCCACCGAGGTCTTGATCGTCGATGACGTCGTCACCACCGGGGCGACGGCCCGCGAATCGGTGCGGATACTGCGGGCGGCGGGGGTTCGGGTCACCGCAGTGCTGACGCTCGCGGCCGCCTGAGGCTGGGCGGTCGCCAAGAGTATGTGAAGAACTCGCAACAGCTCCGCGAAATCAGTGGCATGGCGAGGCGAACACGAGCTAACGTCGAGAACAACGTTAATCGACTCACTGGTCTGACTCACTGGTCGCGACATTCCCAGGTTGAGACCCCACTCGCGGGAAGGGGTGAGTATTCGACACCTTGCATCGGCGAGCAGCCTGCAGCGGTGATTTACCGAAAAGACCCGCTCTCCCCACCTCGTCGGCGCGTCGTCAGCAAGCCGGGCACGCAGGGCGCGTGCGACGTGAAAGAGAAACGAGTTGTCACGTATGTCAAGGCTATCCGTGGATTCCGGTCAAATTCTTGACCCACCGCCGACGCAAACCGACGGCCAAGCCCAACCGACGACGACCGAAGCCGAAGTCGTCTTCAAGGGCCGCAATGTTGAAATCCCAGACCACTACCGGGTGTACGTCTCCCAGAAACTCGCCCGCCTCGAACGGTTCGATCGCTCCATCTATCTCTTCGATGTCGAGCTCAAACACGCGCCCAACCGCCGACAGCGCAAGTCGTGTCAACGCGTGGAGATCACCGCCCGCGGCCGTGGGCCGGTGAGCCGCGCGGAGGCCTGCGCCGACAGCTTCTACGCGGCGTTCGAGTCCGCGGTCGACAAACTCGAGAACCGGCTGCGCCGCGCCAAGGACCGCCGCAAGGTCCACTACGGCGACAAGACCCCGGTGTCGCTGGCCGCCGCCACCGCGGTCGTGCCGCCGCCGCGCCCCGAACCCACGCCCGAGCCGACCGTCGACCATGACGGCGCCGACACCGACCACGAGCCCGGCCGGATCGTGCGGACCAAGGAACACCCGGCCAGGCCGATGACGGTCGACGACGCGCTCTACGAGATGGAGCTCGTCGGGCACGACTTCTTCCTGTTCCACGACAAGCAGACCGAACGGCCGTGCGTGGTGTACCGCCGCCACGCCTACGACTACGGGCTGATCAGGCTGTCCTGACGTTCGCCGGGTCGACGGCCATCACGCCGTCGTCACCTACCATGGGAGTCGCTTCAAGAGAAGAGACTCCCAACCAACAGGGGACATAGCTGTGCTGTCGAAGTTGCTGCGCCTTGGCGAAGGTCGCATGCTCAAACGTCTCAAGCGGGTGGCTGACTACGTCAACACCCTGTCCGACGAGGTCGAAAAGCTCACCGACGCGGAGCTGCGCGCCAAGACCGATGAGTTCAAGAAGCGGCACGCCGACGGCGAAAGCCTCGACGACCTGCTGCCCGAGGCGTTCGCGGTGGCCCGCGAGGCGGCCTGGCGGGTGCTCGACCAGCGCCCGTTCGACGTGCAGGTGATGGGCGCCGCGGCGCTGCACTTCGGCAACGTGGCGGAGATGAAGACCGGTGAGGGCAAGACGCTGACCTCGGTGCTGCCGGCCTATCTCAACGGCATCGGCGGCAAGGGCGTGCACGTCGTCACGGTCAACGACTACCTGGCCAAACGCGACAGCGAGTGGATGGGCCGCGTGCACCGCTTCCTCGGCCTGGACGTCGGCGTGATCCTCGCGCAGATGACGCCCGACGAGCGGCGGGTGGCGTATGCCGCCGACATCACCTACGGCACCAACAACGAGTTCGGCTTCGACTACCTGCGCGACAACATGGCGCATTCGCTCGACGACCTGGTGCAGCGCGGCCACAACTTCGCCATCGTCGACGAGGTCGACTCCATCCTGATCGACGAGGCCCGCACCCCGCTGATCATCTCCGGGCCCGCCGACGGCGCCTCCAACTGGTACCTGGAGTTCGCCCGGCTGGCGCCGCTGATGGAGAAGGACGTCCACTACGAGGTGGACCTGCGCAAGCGCACCGTCGGGGTGCACGAGCTGGGCGTCGAGTTCGTCGAGGACCAGCTCGGCATCGACAACCTCTACGAGGCCGCCAACTCGCCGCTGGTCAGTTACCTCAACAACGCGCTGAAGGCCAAGGAGCTGTTCAGCCGCGACAAGGACTACATCGTCCGCGACGGCGAAGTGCTCATCGTCGACGAGTTCACCGGCCGCGTGCTCTACGGCCGCCGCTACAACGAGGGCATGCACCAGGCCATCGAGGCCAAGGAGCACGTCGAGATCAAGGCCGAGAACCAGACGCTGGCCACCATCACGCTGCAGAACTACTTCCGGCTCTACGACAAGCTCGCCGGCATGACCGGTACCGCCCAGACCGAGGCGGCCGAGCTGCACGAGATCTACAAGCTCGGGGTCGTGTCCATCCCGACCAACAAGCCGATGGTCCGCGCCGACCAGTCCGACCTGATCTACAAGACCGAGGAGGCCAAGTACATCGCGGTGGTCGACGACGTCGTCGAGCGCTACGAGAAGGGCCAGCCGGTGCTGATCGGCACCACCAGCGTCGAGCGCTCCGAGTACCTGTCGCGGCAGTTCCAGAAGCGCCGCGTCCCGCACAACGTGCTCAACGCCAAGTACCACGAGCAGGAGGCCGGCATCGTCGCGGTGGCCGGCCGGCGCGGCGGGGTCACCGTGGCCACCAACATGGCCGGCCGCGGCACCGACATCGTGCTGGGCGGCAACGTCGACTTCCTCACCGACCAGCGGCTGCGCGAGCGCGGCCTGGATCCGGTGGAGACCCCCGACGAGTACGAGGCCGCGTGGCACGAGGAGCTGCCCAAGGTCAAGGAGGAGGCCGGCAAGGAGGCCGCCGAGGTGGTCGAGGCCGGCGGCCTGTACGTGCTGGGCACCGAACGCCACGAGTCGCGGCGCATCGACAACCAGCTGCGCGGCCGCTCCGGCCGCCAGGGCGACCCGGGCGAGTCGCGCTTCTACCTGTCGCTGGGCGACGAGCTCATGCGCCGCTTCAACGGCGCCGCCCTCGAGGCGATGCTGAACCGGCTGAACCTGCCCGACGACGTGCCGATCGAGGCCAAGATGGTCACCCGCGCGATCAAGAGCGCCCAGACCCAGGTCGAGCAGCAGAACTTCGAGGTCAGAAAGAACGTCCTCAAGTACGACGAGGTGATGAACCAGCAGCGCAAGGTGATCTACGCCGAGCGCCGCCGCATCCTGGAGGGCGAGAACCTCAAGGAGCAGGCGCTCGACATGGTCCGCGACGTGGTCACCGCCTACGTCACCGGCGCGACCGCCGACGGCTACGCCGAGGACTGGGACCTCGAAGCGCTGTGGACGGCGCTGAAGACGCTGTATCCGGTCGGCATCGACCACCACGCGTTGATGCGTCTGGATGCCGACTCCGAGCGCGACGACCTCACCCGTGAGGAGCTGCTCGACGAGCTGCTCAAGGACGCCGAACGCGCTTACGGGGCAAGGGAAGCCGAGCTCGAGGAGATCGCCGGCGAGGGCGCGATGCGTCAACTCGAACGCAACGTGCTGCTCAACGTGATCGACCGCAAGTGGCGCGAACACCTCTACGAGATGGACTACCTCAAGGAGGGCATCGGGCTGCGCGCGATGGCGCAGCGCGACCCGCTGGTGGAATACCAGCGCGAGGGTTACGACATGTTCATGGCCATGCTCGACGGCATGAAAGAGGAGTCGGTCGGCTTCCTGTTCAACGTGACGGTCGAGGCGGTGCCCAGCCCGCAGGTCGCCCCGGTGGAAACGCCGGAGGGACTCAAGGAGCTGGGAGCCGCGGCCGATCAGGGCGACACCGCCCCGCCCGCGCGCGAAGAGGCGCCAACCCAATTGCGCGCCAAGGGAATCGAGACCGAGGCGCCGGCCATGACCTACTCCGGCCCGTCGGAGGACGGCTCGGCGCAGGTGCAGCGCAACGGCGGCAACGGTCAGAAGACGCCGGCGGGCGTGTCCGGGGGAGGTTCCCGGCGCGAACGGCGTGCGGCCGCCAGGCAGCAGGGCCGCGGCGCCAAGCCGCCGAAGTCGGTGAAGCGGCGCTAGGGCGCGCCTTTATCTCCCGCCGAGCGTGCGGCGATGCGAGCGGCGCCAGATCGCGCGGCCAACGGCCACGGCGACGCACAGCACGAGCCCGGCGAGCAAGGACTGCAACGCGAAGACCGCGAAGTCGTTGACGTCGTAGGCGCCGCCGTCGCCGACGCACTGGAAGCTCACGCTGGTGCCCGACTGGCCCGGCTTGTAGCTGTAATGCGAAGTGTTGTAAGCCATCTCGTACCCGCTGTGGCAGACGATCGGGCTCATCCACAGCGCGGCCGACGGAATGACCGCGGTCACCGCCGCGCCGACCCCGGCGCACAGGGCGATCACTGCACCCAGTACCGCGACGACGGGTAAGACCCACCCGGCCCCCGCGCGCTTGCGCGTTGGCGCGGCGTACGCGATGGGCTCCGGTTGGCGTCGCTCGACGGATTGATCCCCTCCCGCGGCGGCCCTGGCGTCGGCCAGCTGGCGCTCTAATTCCGCGATGCGCTTTTGCTGCGCGAGCTGGCGTTCCAGTTCGGCGATGCGCTGCTGCGGGTCGTCCATCAGCACATGATCGTACTGCGCGACGGCGCGGCCGCGAGAATTTGAGGCAGCCGCCCCATGCGGTGCGGGCGCGCCCGCGCGCACCATTCACGCATGACCACTTCACGCACCCCGCTGGACGCCGCCACGGCCGTCCTGCGCAATCCCCGCCTGCCCGCCGGAGACGACGAACGCTTCGTCGGCTTCGGCGTGATGGGCCTCCCGTTCGCCAGCGGACACTATCTGGCGCTGCGGCACTTTCCCGCCACGTCGTTCTCGCCCGGCTACCGCTCGGTGTGGCATCGCGACCCCGACGGGGAGTGGACCTTCTACGCCACCACGCCGGGACCGCAGAGCTGCGCCCGCTTCTTCAGCTCGGCGACGCCCAACGACGCGGTGCAATGCGACATCGACGTCGCCTGGGTCACCCCCTGGTCGCTGTTCGTCGAGATCCCGAATCTGCTTGCCTGGCATATCGATATCGGCGCCACCCTGTCGACCCGGCTGATGAGCGCGGTGGGCGGCCGGTTGCCGGCGCGCGCGTGGACGAACCGGGCGATGCTGGCCGCCCTGGGCCGGGCCGCCGGCCCCACCCTGCGCGCCGGCCGGGTCCGGCTCGCGGGAACGGCGCCGAATGGGCAGCGCTTCATGATCGCCCCCGCACAGGTGTGGGCGGTGACGGACTCGCGCGCCGCGTGGCGTGGGGCCGACCTGGGACCGGTCGGCCCACTGCCGGATCAGCCGCGGCTGGCCGGCTTCCGGCCGCCGCAGCGCGGACTGTTCGTCGTCGGCTCGGGGCATTTCGAAACGTTCGACGCCGCCCGCCACCACGGCGTCGGGCGCACTGTGCCAATCGGCTGACCGCGGGCCGATGAGCTGGGCACAATGAGGCCCATGTCGGAGCCCGAATTGCCGACCCGCGCCGAGCTGCTGGCGGCGCTGTCGGTGGCGATCGACCTGGGCCTGGGGCAGCCCGCCGAGCACATGCTCCGGGCGGCGCTCATCGCGACCAGGCTCGCCGACCGCCTCGGGCTCGACCAGGAACAACGGGACTGCACCTACTACACGACGCTGGTCATGTGGATCGGCTGTCACGCCGACTCCCACGAATACGCCCGCTGGTTCGGCGACGACATCGCCGTGCGCCACGACTCGTACCTGGTCGACTGGTCGGGGCTGCCGTACCTGCGGTTCCTGGCCGGCAACGTGGGCCGCGGCCAGCCGTTGGCGCACCGATTGAGCTTGATGGCAACGCTTTTCGCCAACGCGCGCGGCCACATCTCCCGATTGATTCACTCGCATTGCACCTCGGCGGCCGTGCTGGCCGACCGAATCGGCTTGGGCCCCAACGTCCAGGCGGCGGTGGCGTTCGCGTTCGAGCGCTATGACGGCGGCGGCCTGCCCGCCGGCGCGCAGGGCGACGAGATTCCGATTCAGATGCGGATCGCCCAACTGGCCGACATGGTCGAGGTGCACCACCGCAACTACGGTGTGGCCGGGGCCATGGCCATGGTGCGCGACCGGTGCGGCGGCCAGTTCGATCCGAAGGTCGCCGACGCGTTCTTGCGCGACGCGGAGGAGGTCCTGGCCGGCCCGCCGGCCGGCGACGCGTGGGCGGCGGCATTGGCCGCGGCGCCCGAGCAAAGCCGTCTCGACGACCGGTCGCTGGACGCCCTGCTCGTCGCACTCGGCGACTTCGTCGACTTGAAATGTCCGTTCACCCTTGGCCATTCACGCGCGGTGGCCCGGCTCGCCGGGGACGCGGCGCGGGCCGCGGGCGTGGACGCCGACGCGGTGGCGTTGACGCGGCGCGCCGGCCACGTGCACGACCTGGGCCGCATCGGGGTGTCCAATCAGATCTGGTCCCGGCAAGGGCCGTTGACGGCGGCGGAATTCGAACGCGTGAGGCTGCACCCGTACCTGACGGTGCGCATCCTCAACCAGGTTCCGGCGCTTCGGCAGCTCGCGGAGGTCGCGGGCAACCACCACGAATGCCTGGACGGCTCCGGATATCCGCGCGGGCTCGCCGGGTCGGCGCTCGGCCTGCCGGACCGCATCCTGGCGGCCGCGGTCTCCTACCAGTCCGCCTGCGAGCCCAGGCCGTACCGCGAGGCGATGTCCCCGGACGCGGCGGCCCGGCGGCTGCGCGGGCGGGTGCAGGCCGGCGAGCTCGAGTCGGTGGCCGTCGAGGCGGTGCTGCACGCGGCGGGCCAGCCGGCGCAGCGGCCCAACGTGCGCCCGGACGGCTTGACGCCCAGGGAGATCGAGGTGCTGTGTCTGGTCGCCCGCGGCGCCTCGAACAAGGACATCGCGGCGTCGCTGGTGATCAGCGAGAAAACCGCCCGCAACCACGTCGAGCGGACCTACGCCAAGATCGGCGTATCGAACCGCATCGGCGCCAGCATGTACGCGCTGCGCAACGGACTGGTCAAAAATACCTAGTGGCCCGGCCGGCAAAGATGAGGCAAACGACCTATGGTCGTGCGCTCCCACGCGGCGGACACTAAGCCCATGAAGCGATACTTGACGCTTGGTTACGGCGCCGCGGCGTACCTGCTCTTCCTCGCGGCATTTCTGTATCTCATTGCCTTCGTGGGCAACTTCGCGGTGCCACGAAGCGTCGACCGCGGGCTCACCGCGCCCCTCGCCGAGGCGATGCCGTTCAACGCGGCGTTGGTCGCCCTGTTCGGGATCCAGCACAGCGTGATGGCCCGGCCCGGGTTCAAGCGCTGGTGGGCGCGCTTCGTGCCGTCGGCGATCGAGCGCAGCACCTACGTGCTGTTCTCGAGCGTGGTGCTGGCCCTGCTGTATTGGCAATGGCGAACGATGCCGACGGTGATCTGGGATGTGCGGATGCCCGCGGCCCGCGGGGTGCTGTGGGCGCTGTTCTGGCTCGGCTGGGCGATCGCGCTGCTGGCGACCTTCCTGATCAACCACTTCGACCTGTTCGGGCTGCGGCAGGTGTACCTGGCGTCGCGCCAACAGCCCTACACCAGCATCGAATTCCGCGTCCGCCTGCTCTACCGGGTGGTGCGCCACCCGCTGATGCTCGGCATGGTCATCGCGTTCTGGGCCGCGCCCGTCATGACGGCCGGACACCTGCTGTTCTCGATCGGCATGACGGGCTACATCCTGATCGCCACGCAGCTCGAGGAGCGCGACCTGATCGCGGCGCTCGGCCACCAGTACGCCGACTACCGCCGCGAGGTGTCCATGCTGCTGCCGATTCCGCGCCGGCACAGCACCGAGATGGCGCAGCAGGGCTGATTTCAGCAGTTCTATAGGAGCCCGCCGATCCGGCACCGGCGCCGCCGTCCGACCTGTCAGGATTGACGGTATGGATGTCAAGGAGGTGCTGCTGCCGGGCGTCGGCCTTCGCTACGAGTTCACCGACCACAAGGGCGACCGCATCGGCATCATCGCGCGGCGCAGCGGCGACTTCGAGGTCGTCGTCTATGCCCGGGAGGATCCCGACGAGGCCCGCCCGCTGCTGCACCTCAGCGAGGAAGAGGCCGAGGCGGTGGCCGCCATCCTGGGCGCGCCCCGGATCGCCGAGCGGTTCACCGAGCTGGCCCGCGAGATACCCGGACTCGAGACCGGACAGGTTCACATCCTGGCCAGCAGCCCGTTCGTCGACCATCCGCTGGGCGACACCCACGCCCGCACCCGCACCGGCGCCTCCATCGTCGCGATCGTGCGCAACGACGAAGTGCTCGCCTCGCCCGGGCCGGCCGAAATGCTGCATGCCCGAGACGTTTTGATCGTAATCGGAACCCAGGACGGCATCGCCGGCGTCGAGCAGATCATCGACAAGGGCTGAGCCGGTGCAAGTTTCGTGGGCGCTGCTGCTACAAGTCGGCGCCCTCCTGGCCACGCTGGCCGTATTGGGCGGCGTGGCACGCCGATTCGCGTTGTCGCCGATTCCGGTTTACCTGCTCGCGGGCCTGTCGCTGGGTAAGGGCGGAATCCTGCCGCTGGCCGCCGGCGGCCAGTTCATCACGACGAGCGCGCCCATCGGCGTCGTGCTGCTGCTGCTGACCCTGGGCCTGGAGTTCTCCGCGGCCGAATTCGCCGCCAGCCTGCGGCACCACCTGCCGTCGGCGGGCGTGGACGTCGTGCTGAACGCGACCCCCGGCGCGGTCGCCGGCTGGCTGCTGGGACTGGACGGCGTGGCCATCCTGTGCCTGGCCGGCGTCACCTACATCTCCTCCTCGGGCGTCATCGCGCGCCTGCTGGAGGACCTGCGCCGGCTCGGTAACCGGGAGACGCCGGCGGTGCTGTCCGTGCTGGTGCTGGAGGATTTCGCGATGGCGGCCTACCTGCCGCTGTTCGCCGTGCTGGCCTCGGGCGGCGGGTGGCTGCATGCCGTCGTCGGGATGGTGGCGGCGGTGGCCGCGCTGCTGGCGGCGTTCGCCGCGTCCTACCGCTGGGGCCACCACGTCGGCCGGCTGGTCGAACATCCCGATTCCGAGCAGCTGCTGCTGCGGGTGCTGGGCGTCACCCTGATCGTGGCCGCGATGGCCGAATCGCTGCACGCGTCAGCCGCCGTGGGCGCGTTCCTGGTGGGGCTGACGCTGACCGGGGAGACGGCGAAACGGGCGCGCGAGGTGCTGGGCCCGTTGCGCGATCTGTTCGCCGCGATCTTCTTTTTGGCGATCGGCTTCTCGGTCGACCCGCACGAGCTCATCCCGATGCTGCCGGCGGCGCTGATATTGGCCGTGGTCACCGCGGCGACCAAGGTGGCCACCGGGGTGTTCGCCGCCCGGCGCGACGGGGTGGCCCGGCGCGGGCAACTGCGCGCGGGCACCGCCCTGATCGCGCGGGGCGAGTTCTCGCTGATCATCATCGGGTTGGCGGGCACGTCGATCCCCGCCGTCGCCGCGCTGGCGACGTCGTACGTCTTCATCATGGCGATCGTGGGTCCCGTGCTGGCCCGCTATACCGGCGGCCCGCTGGCGCCCAGCCCCGGGCCCCCGCGCTAGGGGAGTCAACCGATGTGCAGGGCCACCACCAGCCACCCGGCGGGCGAGCGCTCGACGCGGCAGGCGATGGCGTGGACCCGGTTCCCGCGGCTGTAGGAGCCGAACACCTCGGCGGCGGTGTCCGGGTCGCGGTGACCCGCCGGCTGCAGCCGCAGCCGGCGCAGCACCGCGGCGCCCTGCTGACCGGCGGCCGAATGGCCTACCGCGACAACGGAATCCATCAGGGTCGGCGTCAGCAACGGGCGCAGTTGGGCGACGGGGCGGCGGCGGTCGATGACTTCGAGCACCCGGCGCAACGCGGCGTCGGCGAAGGTCGCCGCCTGGCGCATAGCCGCCGACATGACGGGGCGGGGCTGCTCCGCGGGTTGCCTGCCGGGCGGAAGGGGGCGGTGCGGCGCGCGCGGGCTGCGCCGGCGCAGCGCCGCGCGCGTCGACGGGCGGCACGCGGGCGCGTTCTGCGATATGTCTTGTGGGGGTGGCTCGTAGTCGACGACGGGTAGGACGGCGAAGGCGCCAGACGGACCCGCGACTGGGCTGGTGTTCACGCGCACTCTCCAACTCTTCGGCCGAACTCGCAAGAGCCCGCTGGAGAGTGGCAGGCAGTCGTCATCATGGCACAACTCGGGCTCGCGCGTGCCCGCGCTCGGCCGGGCGATTACGGTGGGCGGGACATCTCCTTTCCCAGCAGGGCGATGATTCGATGAGGAGGACTGCGCCCACATGGTGACCCGGTTGTCCCCATCGGACGCGTCGTTTTTTCGGCTGGAGAACACGGCCACCCCGATGTACGTCGGGTCGCTGTCGATCCTGCGCCGGCCCCGCGCGGGGCTGAGCTACGAGACGCTGCTGGCCACCGTCGAACATCGGTTGCCCCAGATCCCGCGTTATCGCCAGAAGGTCCGCGAGGTCCGGGTCGGCTCGGCCCGGCCGGTCTGGGTGGACGACGCCGACTTCGACATCACCTACCACGTGCGGCGCTCCGCGCTGCCCTCGCCGGGCAGCGACGAACAGCTGCACGAGCTCATCGCCCGGCTGGCCGCCCGGCCGCTGGACAAGTCACGGCCGCTGTGGGAGATGTACCTGGTCGAGGGTCTGGCCAAGAACCGGGTCGCCCTGTACACCAAGTCGCATCAAGCCCTGATCAGCGGCATGGCGGCGCTCGAGATCAACCATGTCATCGCCGACCGCACCAGGCGCCCCCCGGCGCTGCCCGAGGATATCTGGGTCCCGGAACGCGACCCGGGCAACGCGCGGCTGATCTTCGGCGCCATCGGCGACTGGTTCGTGGGGCCGGGCACCCAGCTGCAGGCCGTCGGGTCGGCCATCGGCGGCCTGGTGACCAACCATGGCGAGCTCCTCGCGGCGGGCCGCCGGGTGGTCGATTTCGCGCGGGCCGTGGCGCGCGGCACCGCGCCGAGCAGCCCGCTGAACGCCACCGTCTCGCGGCACCGGAGGTTCACGGTGGCGAGCTGCAACCTCGAGGACTACCGCACGCTGCGCGCGCGATACGACTGCGACGTCAACGACGTGGTGCTCGCGGTGATCGCCGGCGCGCTGGGCAATTGGCTGATGTCACGCGGGGTTGCGGTGTCGCCGACCGCGACGGTGCGCGCCATGGCGCCGCTGCCGATCTATGCCGACGGTCAGCTCGACGCGACCGGCCCTGGGCAGGCCATCAGCCAGGTGATGCCGTTCCTGGTCGACCTGCCGGTGGGGGAGCCGAACGCGGTGGTGCGGCTGTCGCAGATCGCGCACGCCACCGAGTCGAACCCCACGGGCGCCCGCCTGGTGGACGCCAGGACCATCGTCACCCTGTCCGGGTTCGCGCCGCCCACGCTGCACGCGATGGGCATTCGCGTCGCCACCAGCTTCCCCAGCTTCTCCCGGCGGACGTTCAACCTGCTGATCACCAACGCGCCCGGGGCCCAGTCGCAGATGTACGTCGCCGGCACCAAGCTGCTGGAGACCTACGCCGTGCCGCCGCTGCTGCACAACCAGGCGCTGGCCATCAGCGTGACGTCCTACAACCGCATGCTGTATTTCGGCATCAACGCCGACCGGGAGGCGATGAGCGACGTCGAGTTGCTGCCCGGCCTCTTGAGCCAATCGCTCGAGGAATTGCTGGAAGCTTCCCGGTAATTACCCGGGGTGAAAGCGCTGGTCGGTTCTATCATTCGTTGGTGTGAGCACCGCGACAAAGGGCCCCAAGGCGAAGGCGGCGAAACCCACGCCGCCGAGCGCGCCCAAAATTTCCGCCGACGTATATCAAGCCGAATTGTTCCGGCTGCAAACGGAATTCGTGAGGCTGCAAGAGTGGGTGCGGCATGCGGGCCAACGTGTGGTGATCGTCTTCGAAGGTCGCGACGGCGCGGGCAAGGGCGGAACCATCAAGCGGATCACCGAATACCTCAACCCGCGCGCGGCCCGCATCGTCGCGTTGCCGGCGCCGACCGATCGGGAACGCGGCCAGTGGTATTACCAGCGCTATATCGCCCACCTTCCCGCCAAAGGCGAGATCGTTTTGTTCGATCGGTCGTGGTACAACCGCGCCGGCGTGGAGAAGGTGATGGGATTCTGCACGCCCCAAGAGCATGCGCTGTTCTTGCGGCAGACCCCGATCTTCGAGCAGATGCTGATCGATGACGGGATCCTGCTGCGCAAGTATTGGTTTTCGGTTTCCGCGGCCGAGCAGCTGCGCCGGTTCAAGGCGCGGCTGAATGATCCTGTGCGGCAATGGAAACTCAGCCCTATGGACACCGAATCGCTGTATCGCCGGGAGGACTATTCACGTGCCAAGGACGAGATGATGGTGCACACCGACACCCCCGTCAGCCCTTGGTATGTGGTGGAATCCGACATCAAGAAACACGCGCGGTTGAACATGATGGCGCACCTGCTGTCGAGCATCTCCTATCACGACGTCGAGCGGCCCCACGTCAAGCTGCCCAAGACGCCGGTGGTGAGCGGGAACTACCAGCGTCCGCCGCGCGAGCTGTCCAGGTACGTCGAGGACTATGCGGCGACACTGATGGGGGATTCGTGACGGTGGTTTACATACCGGCCACGCTGGCCATGTTGCAGCGTTTGGTCGCGGAGGGCTCGTTGCGGCCCGTCAACGGCACGGCGTTCGCGCTGACGCCGACGCTGCGCGAGTCCTACGCCGAGGGCGACGACGACGAGCTCGCCGAGGTCGCGCTGCGCGAGGCGGCGCTGGCGTCGCTGCGCCTGCTGGCCGACCCGGACGCGGAGGGATCCCTGCCGCCGCGGCGCGCGGTGCTGGCCGCCGAGGCCTCCGACCTCAGCTTCCGGCCCGACCTCGACGACGCCGTGGTGAGACTGGGCGCGCCCGTCGCGCTGGAGGACGTGATCGCCGCGTACGTCGACAACGCGGAGGCGGAGGCGGACGTGACCAGGGCGATCGAAGTCATCGACGCCGCCGACCTGGGCGACGAGGACGCCGAGCTGATCGTCGGCGACGCGCAGGATCACGACCTGGCGTGGTACGCCAACCAGGAGCTGCCGTTCCTGCTCGAGCTGCTCTGACGCGCAACGATGTGACGCATTCGGAGCCGCCGACCTAGCTACGCAACCGTAGGTTACGGTACCGTAGGTTTCGTGAGGCCCTCAGAATCGACCACAATGGTGAGCGCAACCAAGACGCCGCGCGATGGTCAGGAGCTTCCGCTGGGCAGACGTAACCCCTCGATCACGGGCAACGTCGTCGAGACCAAGCGGCCCGTGGTCGCCGGCGCCGACCGGCACCCCGGCTGGCACGCGCTGCGCAAGATCGCCGCGCGCATCACCACACCGCTGCTGCCCGACGACTACCTGCACCTGGCCAACCCGCTGTGGTCCGCGCGCGAGCTGCGCGGCCGCGTCCTCGAGGTGCGCCGCGAGACCGAGGATTCGGCGACGTTGGTGATCAAGCCGGGTTGGGGGTTCAACTTCGACTACCAGCCGGGTCAGTACATCGGGATCGGCCTGCTGATGGACGGGCGCTGGCGCTGGCGGTCGTATTCGCTCACCTCCAGCCCCGCCGAAACGTCCGGTTCCGGGTCGTCGCGCACCGTCACCATCACCGTGAAGGCGATGCCCGAGGGCTTCCTGTCGACCCACCTGGTCGCCGGCGTCGAGCGGGGAACCGTCGTCCGGCTGGCCGCGCCGCAGGGCAACTTCGTGCTGCCCGACCCGGCGCCGCCGTCGATCCTCTTCCTCACCGCGGGGTCCGGAATCACGCCGGTGATGTCCATGCTGCGAACACTGGTGCGCCGCAACCAGATTGGCGACATCGTCCACGTCCATTCGGCGCCCACCGAATCGGATGTGATGTTTCGCGCGGAGCTGGCCGCGCTGGCCGCCGATCACCCGGGCTATCGCCTGCAGCTGCGGGAGACCCGCAGCCGGGGCCGCTTGGACCTCGCCCTGCTCGACCACGAGGTCCCGGACTGGCGCGAGCGTCACACCTGGGCCTGCGGGCCGGAGGGCATGCTGACGCAGGCCGAGCGGGTGTGGTCGTCGGCCGGCATCGGCGAGCGGCTGCACCTGGAACGCTTCGCCGTGTCCAAGGCGGCGCCCGCGGGCGCCGGCGGAACGGTCACCTTCGCCCAGAGTGGTCGCTCGGTGGCCGCCGACGCGGCGACGTCGCTGATGGACGCGGGCGAAGGCGCCGGAGTCCAAATGCCCTTCGGCTGCCGAATGGGTATATGTCAGTCGTGCGTGGTCGGCCTCGTGGAGGGCCACGTGCGCGACCTGCGCACCGGCGCGGAACACGACCCGGGCACCCGGATTCAGACCTGCGTGTCGGCCGCGTCCGGCGATTGTGTGCTCGACATCTAAAGGCTACTCACAGGTAACCTACGGATTCGTAGGTTACGATAGCGTAGGTATTGCACCGACGACACGACCGTAGGGAGATGACGACGAGTGGCAATCACAGACGTCGACGTATTCGCCCATCTGACGGACGCCGACATCGAGAGCCTGGCCGTTGAGCTGGACGCCATCCGCCAGGACATCGAAGACTCTCGCGGGGCGCGCGACGCCCGCTACATCCGCCGCACCATCGCCGCGCAGCGCGCGCTGGAGGTCTCGGGCCGGCTGATGCTGGCCGCGAGTTCCCGCCGCTCCGCGTGGTGGGCGGGGGCCGTCACCCTGGGCGTGGCCAAGATCATCGAGAACATGGAGATCGGCCACAACGTCATGCATGGCCAGTGGGACTGGATGAACGACCCGGAGATCCACTCCTCGACGTGGGAGTGGGACATGAGCGGGTCCTCGAAGCACTGGCGCTACACCCACAACTTCGTGCACCACAAGTACACCAACATCCTCGGGATGGACGACGACGTCGGCTACGGCCTGCTGCGCGTCACCCGCGACCAGCGCTGGAAGCGCTTCAACATCCTCAACTTGGTCTACAACACCATGCTCATGCTCCTGTTCGAGTGGGGCGTCGGCCTGCAGCACGTGGAGATCGGCAAGATCGTCAAGAAGCGGATGGAGCACGACGACGCCCGGCAACGGGTGGACGAGTTCCTGGCGAAGGCCGGCCGGCAGGTCTTCAAGGACTACGTCGCCTTCCCGGCGCTGACCTCGCTGTCGCCGGGTGCCAGCTACCGGTCCACGGCGACGGCCAACGCCACCGCCAACATCATCCGCAACGTGTGGGCCAACGCGGTCATCTTCTGCGGCCACTTCCCCGATGGCGCAGAGAAATTCACCAAGACCGACATGATCGGCGAGACCAAGGGCCAGTGGTACCTGCGCCAGATGCTGGGCAGCGCCAACTTCGACGCCGGGCCGGTGCTGCGGTTCATGAGCGGCAACCTGTCCCACCAGATCGAGCACCACCTGTACCCGGACCTGCCGAGCAACCGGTACGCGGAGATCGCGGTGCGGGTGCGGGAGGTGTGCGACAAGTACGACCTGCCCTACACCACCGGCTCGTTCCTGGTCCAGTACGCCAAGACCTGGCGCACGCTGGCCAAGCTGTCGCTGCCGAACAAATACCTGCGCGACGGCGCCGACAACGCGCCGGAAACCCGCAGCGAGCGGATGTTCGACGAGTTGGGGCCCGGATTCGCGGGCACCGACCCCGAGACCGGCCGGCGGCGCGGGCTGAAGACCGCCATCGCGACCGTGCGGGGTTGGCGGCGGGCCAAGCGCGCTGAGCGCGACGCCCGGCGCGCGGACGACCTGGCGGCCTAGCACCCGCGCCGAGCGTGTACTGAGCGCGAGATTTCGGGCTGATTCTCGCCGTTCGCCATACTGGGATACGTGCCGGTGTTCGTCGGGTCGCAGGTCTCGCACTGGGACTTTCCGCGGAGCACGGCCAGCATCGCGTTGATGACCGAATTCGGTTGCGAGAACGGGCTTGCCGCGGCCGACGTGCTCGACGGCACCGGCCTGTCGGAGGCCGACCTGCGCGACCACCAGCGGATGATCGTCGGGCGTCAGGAGCTGGCGGTCGCCACCAACCTGGTGAACCTGCTGGGCAACGCGGCCGACCTTGGCGTGCGGGTGGGCGGCAGCTATCACGTCGGGTCGTTGGGCATCTTCGGCTTCGCCTGCCTGACCAGCTCGACGCTGGGCGACGCCGTGCGGTTCGCGGCGCGGTTCTACGACCTCAGCTACGGCTTCTGCCTGCCGACCGTCATCGTGGAGGGGCCGGTGGCGGCGTTGCGGCTCGACCTGCCCGACCTGACCGGTCCGGTGGCGGAGTTCCTGGTGCGGCGCGACCTGGCGGCCATCGCCCGGGTCATGGCGGAGATGTTGGGCCGCCCCGTCCCGTTCACCTCGATCGATTTCACCGGTCCCGCGCCGTCATCGGATGCCTTGGCCCGCAAGGCCTTTGGCGTGACACCGGGTTACGACGCGCCGGCCAACGTCGCGCGCTGGCCCGCCGCCCTGCTGGACAATCCGCTGCCCCAGGCCAGCGAGCAGACCGTGGCGATGTGCGAGCAGCAGTGCCGCGCCCTGCTGGAGCGCCGCCGGCAGCGGACCGGTGTCGCCCGCCGCGTCCGCGAGCGGCTGGCCTCCGTCGACGGCGAGCCCCACACCATCGCCGCCGTCGCCCGGCAACTGGCGATGAGCGAGCGGACGCTACGCCGGCGCCTGGCCGAGGAGAACACGTCGTTTCGGGATCTGCTCGAGGAGGTGCACCGGGTGCTCGCCGAGGAGCTGTTGGCGACGGGCGCGCTGTCGGTCGACGACGTCGCGCTGCGGTTGGGCTACGCGGAGGCGACGAGCTTCATCGCCGCGTTCAAGCGGTGGACGGGCACGACCCCGGCGCGCTATCAGCGCTCGGTCGCGCCCCGGGCCCGGCTGCAGGCCGTCTGATCGTGGCCGGAATCATGGATTTGCCGACCGCAATCGGTTGCCGGTGACGCGTCGCGCGGCCCTAACGTTTGCCGCATGACTTCGACTACTCGCAAGGCCCGCGTACTGGTGATCGGGGCCGGCTTCGGCGGCCTCGCCGCCGCCTACGAGCTGTCCAGGGATGGTCTCGCGGACGTGACGGTGCTGGAGAAGGCCGACGACATCGGCGGCGTCTGGCGGGAGAACACCTACCCCGGCGCGGCCTGCGACGTCCCGTCCAACCTGTACTCCTACTCCTTCGCCCGCAAGACGGACTGGGGGCGGCGGTACGCCGAGCAGCCTGACATCCTCGGCTACATCCACGACACCGCCGACCGGTTGGGCCTGCGGGACCTGGTCCGCACCGGGGTGGAGGTCACCTCGGCGCGCTACGACGACGACACCGCCACCTGGCGGGTGACGACGTCCGACGGCGCGACGCGCGAGGCCGACGTGCTGGTGCCCGCGGTGGGCCAGCTGTCGCGGCCGGCGTTCCCGAACATTCCGGGACTCGACACGTTCGCGGGCCCCTCGTTCCATTCGGCGCAGTGGCGCCACGACGTCGACCTGACCGGCAAGCGCGTCGCGGTCCTCGGCACCGGCGCGTCGGCGATCCAGTTCGTCCCGCGCATCCGCCAGACCGCGGGGCGCGTCACCGTGTTTCAGCGCTCCGCGCCGTACATCATCCCGAAGCCGGACCGCGCCTACACCCAAGCGCACCACACCGCGTTCGCCAAGGCGCCGGGGTTCGCCGCCGCCATGCGGGGGCTGATCTGGGAGATCTCGGAGTTCTTCGGCCTCGCGCTGACCAGGGTGGCCCCGCTCGCCCGGCTGATCGGCATCGTCGCGTCGGCGAACATCAAGCGGCACATCAAGGATCCGGTGCTGCGGGCCAAGGTCACCCCCGACTATCCGATCGGCTGCAAGCGCGTGTTGTTCAGCAACGACTGGTATCCGGCGCTGGCCAGCGACAACGTCGACGTCGAGACCGAGGCGATCAGCGAGGTGACGCCGGCGGGGGTGCGCACCGCCGACGGCCGGCTGCACGAGGTCGACGTCATCATCTACGGCACCGGGTTCAAGGCCACCGAATTCCTGGCCCCGATGACGATCACCGGCCGCGACGGCCGTGACCTGCACGCCGAATGGGCCGGCGGTGCGCGCGCCCATCTGGGCATGGCCGTGCCGGGTTTCCCGAACATGTTTCTGATCTACGGGCCGAACACCAACCTGGGCAGCAGCTCGATCATCCTGATGATGGAGCAGCAGGCCCGCTACATCCGTCAGCTCACCGAGGAGCTCGCCCGCGGCGGCGTGGGGCGCGCGTTCGAGGTGCGGGCCGACGTGGAACAGGCCTACGACGCGGAGGTCCAGGCCCGCCTGGACGCCGGCGTGTGGACCACCTGCGACTCCTGGTACCGCACCGCCTCGGGCCGGGTCACCACCAACTGGCCGGGGCTGGTGCACGAATACCAGCGCCGCACAAGGGCCGTGGCGCTGGCGGACTACGAGGTGGTCCTGCCGGAACGCGCGGCCAGCAAGGTCGGCGCCTGACGGGACTACGCTGCAAGGCATGCTCGCAGCGTTCGGATTCGAAACCATGGGTGTGGTCGTCGGCGACATGTTTTTCGTCGACCCGCGCCCGCTCGAGGGTCAGGAGACGCCGGAGCGGGGCGTGCGGCTGGAACTGCGCCTCGTCGACAGGGACGAGCCGCAGGGCTCGATCTACGCCGGCGTCCCGATCGGGTTCAACCGCCCGGTGTGGCGGGTCGATCTGTTCGGCTCCACCGAGAGCCCGCCGGGCACGCTGGACCGAGCCCATCACCACCCGCGGTTCGACGGTTGGGAGCCCGGCCGCCGGCATTTCGTCCCGGAGCTGTCCGCCGACCCGGTGGCCTGGCTGGCCGATCAGCTGGCCGACCCGGCCGCCGTGCTGGCGCGGGCCGGCGTCGATCCCGACGCAGTTCCCGAGGCCGACAAGGCCGGTCTGGCCGCGGCCGCCCCGGAGATCGTGGCCGCGGTGAAACGGATGCTCGACGGCGTGCGGGACGGGGAGTTGGCTCCGTCGCCGCCCGAGCCGGTCGCGGCCGCCCGCACCGGCTGGCTCTAGCCGGTCACCTTTTCGGCCAGCGCGGCCAGCTTGGCGTCGAGTTGCAGTGCGGCGCTGAGCAATTCGGGGTTGGGTTCGACGACCATCAGCGACGACGGCTTGACGTAGGTCAGGCTGCTGCCTGGGCCCTCGTCGGTGATCAGGAGCTCGACCGGGGCGAACAGGCCCGCGGTGACGTCGTGGCGCAGCATCGTGATCGCGATCAGCGGGTTGCCGAGAACGACGCGGGTCACCTTGCGGTCGATGCCGGCCTTGGCGATCCACGCCCCGTGGTCGAAGGCGCCGAACAGCATGAATCCGCTGGGCCCGACGTGTGTTTCGACGCGCTGCCGGTAAGCGTCCCAGCCGTCGGTGCTCGCCGCGATGTCGTTGATGGGGACGGGCCGCTCGCCGATGCCGGCCGCCAGCGCGGCGAGCACCTCGTCGTAGCTCTTGGCGCTCTCGTAGCGCACGCGCACGCCGTTGAAAACGGTCTCGGTCATAATCTCCCCGTCCTTCGGTCCTCGCCGATCTTGAGGATCGGCGTCCGGTTCTCCGGTTGAACCCGTTCCCACAGGCCGCCCTTGCCCAGCGCCCTTCCCGACTCGTCCTCTCGGCGGAGCCACTCCTCGGCACTCCTGATCCGATTCGGGTGAATCTCGTCGAGCAGGGCGTAATCGCGCTTGATGACCTCGTACCTCCACAAATTCCAGAACCCGGTGAAGTTGTCGCGGATGTTCATGGTGCTCTTGTCGTTCGGGTCCGCGTTGTACCCGGCGGGCGCGTCCGCGGCCCTGCTGAGGGGACCCTCGCGCCAGTAGGTGTCCAGATCGGTGTCGATGTAGCGGGCCGGATGCCCGGTGACCTCCTCGAACGCCGCGGCAAGATCGGCGTAGCGGATCTGGTCAATGGCGACTTCGAGATCGAGGCCATTCGCGCGCTCGGGATGGTCGAAAAGCCAACGGACGTAATACCCGCAGTCTTCGAGAGCCACGTGGGGTACGGCTCCCTCGCCGAGTGGAACCCGCCACGTCACCACGCCGTCCTCGATCGTGGGTGCCATCGGCGTGCCGGGCGAAATCACCATCTCGATGTACGGGCCCGTCGTGAACACCGCCGCGCCCATTCGGTTTCCGTTCACCCGATTCTGAAACAGGATCCACTCACCCACGCGGCCCTTGCCGTCATAGTGGCCGGTGCGGAATTTGGAGTCATACCCCGACTTCTTGAGCCCGTAGTCGAGGTTCCCGTAGACGAAGAACTTGATGCCCTCTTCGACGGCTATCTCGTAAGCGCGCATCGCCCAATAGATCTCGGTTTTCTCGCCGGTGTTGAACCCGTCGATGTTGACGAACGCTCCGTCGGCGCCGCGGAACCCTTCGCGCAGCGTCGCTTCGTCGGCGAACGAACCTTCCAGGGCGGAGACGTTGTCGAGGGCGAGCAGCTCCTTGGCCCGCCGGGACGCGGGGTCGCGGCTGAGGAATCGAACCGAGTATTTCTGGTCGGCGACCAGGGCGCGAATGACGGGCATGCCCTGGGCGCCGGTGCCGCCGATGACGAAGATCTTCGAGGTTTTGTGCGGGGACATCGTCGCCTCACAACCGCTCGATGATGGTGGCGTTGGCCATGCCGCCGCCCTCGCACATGGTCTGCAGCCCGTACCGCCCGCCGCGCTGCTCCAAAGCGTTCACGAGCGTCGTCATGATGCGCGCGCCGCTGGCGCCCAGCGGGTGGCCGATCGCGATCGCGCCGCCGTTCACGTTGGTCTTGGCCAGGTCGGCGCCGGTGTCGTGCGCCCAGGCGAGGACGACGGGCGCGAAGGCCTCGTTCACCTCGAACAGGTCGATGTCGGCCAGCGTCAGCCCGGCGCGGCTCAGCACCTTTTCGGTGGCCGGGATGACCCCGGTCAGCATGTAGAGCGGATCGGAGCCCACGACGGTGGTGGTGTGGATGCGGGCCAGCGGGCGCAGGCCCAGCTTCTTGGCCGTGTCGCTGGTGGTGATCAGCACGGCGGCGCTGCCGTCGGACAGCGGCGAGGAGTTGCCGGCGGTGATCTCCCAATTGATCTGGGGGAAGCGGGCTTTCATGGCCTCGCTGTAGAACGCGGGCCGCAAGCCGGCCAGCGTCTCGACGGTGGTGCCGGGGCGGATGAATTCGTCGGTGGCGAGCCCGGCGATTCCGATCAGCTCGTTGTCGAACAGCCCGTCCTTGGTGGCGCGGGCGGCCTTGTCGTGGCTGGCGGCGGAGAACTCGTCGAGCTGGGTACGCGAGAAGCCCCAGCGCGCCGCGATCAGCTCGGCGCTGATGCCCTGCGGCACCAGGCCGTCGGGGTAGCGCCGCGTCATGTCGTCGCCGAACGGGTTGCTGCCCGGCAGCACCGAGGTGCCCATCGGGACGCGGCCCATCGACTCCACACCGGCGGCGACGACGAGGTCGTAGGCGCCGGAAATCACGCCCTGGGCGGCGAAGCTGATGGCCTGCTGGCTGCTGCCGCACTGCCGGTCGATCGTGACGCCGGGAACCGATTCCGGGAATCCCGCGCCCAGCAGCGCGTTGCGGGCGATGTTCACGGCCTGGTCGCCGACCTGGGCGACGGCTCCGGCGATGACGTCGTCGATCTGCCCCGGGTCCACGCCGGTGCGGGCCACCACTTCCCGCAGGCTGTGCGCCAGCAGGTCGGCCGGCAGCACGTCGTGCAGGGCGCCGGTGGGTTTGCCCTTGCCGATGGGCGTGCGGACGGCTCCGACGATGACGGCGTCGCGGTTCATGGCTCCTCCTCGAGTCCCAGCATCTAGGTATAGATTTCTGTACTCAGGTAAACATCTGGGTACACTAAAAGCAACCCAGCCGGGGAGGTGATCTATGACACTGCTGCAGGGACCCTTGGCCGACCGCGATGCCTGGTCGGCCGTCGGCGAGTGCGCGATCGAGAAGACCATGTCGGTGGTGGGCACCAAGTCCGCGATGCTGATCATGCGCGAGGCGTACTACGGCACCACGCGGTTCGATGACTTCACCCGCCGGGTGGGCATCACCAAGGCCGCCGCCGCGGCGCGGCTGTCCGAGTTGGTCGAGCTGGGGCTGCTCAAGCGGCAGCCCTACCACGAGCCCGGGCAGCGCCGCCGCGACGAGTACGTGCTCACCGAGGCCGGCATCGACTTCATGCCGGTGGTGTGGGCGATGTTCGAGTGGGGCCGGCGGCACCTGCCGGGGCGGCACCGGCTGCGCCTGACGCACGTGGGCTGCGGCGCCGACGCGGAGGTCCAGATACGTTGCACCGAGGGGCATCTGGTGCCGCCCGACGAGCTCGGCGTGCGGCTGGCTAAGCCTGATTGAGCGCGGCCAGCAGCCGGCGGGCCGCGGCCACGCGGCGGGCGGCGGGGCCGGACAGGGTGTCGAGCGCGCACTCGGGGTCGGCCGGCGGCCCCATGTGTCCGCAGCCGCGCGGGCAGTCCTCGATCGCCTCGGCGAGATCCGAGAACGCCATCAACACGTCGTCGGGCTCGATGTGGGCCAGCCCGAACGAGCGGATGCCCGGGGTGTCGATCACCCAGCCCGACGTCGCGAGCGGAAGCGCCACCGACTGGGTGGAGGTGTGCCGTCCCCGGCCGATGTCGGTCACCTCACCGACCGCCCGTTCCGCCTGCGGCACAAGGCGATTCACCAACGTGGACTTGCCGACGCCCGAATGCCCGAGCAGCACGGTGATCTTGCCGTCGAGCAGGTCGGCCACCGCGAGCAGCGGGTCGTCGCGGCCCGCCGCGACCACCGTCAGGTCCAAGTCCACGAACTGCTCGGCGAACGGCTCGGGCGGCGCGAGGTCGGTCTTGGTGAGGCACAGGATCGGCGTGAGCCCGCCGGCGAAGGCGGCGATCAGCGCCCGGTCGACCAGGCCGCTGCGCGGCGGCGGGTCGGCCAGCGCCACCACCATCAGCAACTGGTCGGCGTTGGCGACCACCACCCGCTCGGTCGGATCGGTGTCATCGGCCGTGCGGCGCAACACCGTTCGCCGCTCCGCGCGCCGGACGATTCGAGCCAGCGTGTCCGGCCGCCCGGACAGATCACCCACCACGTCGACGTCGTCGCCGACGACGATCGGCGTGCGGCCCAGTTCCCGGGCCCGCATCGCGGTGACCCGCCGCTGCGGGTCGCCGCCCAGCACGCATCCCCAGCGGCCCCGGTCGACGCTGACCACCATCGCGGCCTCGGCGTCGGCGTGCTCGGGACGAGTCTTGGTGCGCGGTCGCGAGCCCCTGCCGGAGCGGACCTTGACGTCGGACTCGTCGTAATCGCCGGGCCTCAAATATCGGACCCCAGCATGTCCGCCCACAGCCGCGGAAACTCCGGCAGCGTCTTGGAGGTGGAGCCGATGTCGTCCACCTCGACGCCGGCCACCCGCAGCCCGACGATCGCGCCCGCCATCGCCATCCGGTGGTCGGCGTAGGCCCGCCACACGCCTGGGCGCAGCGGGGTCGCGGTGATCACCAGGCCGTCGGGCGTTTCGGCGCAGTCGCCGCCCAGGCGATTGATCTCGGCGCTCAGCGCCGCGAGCCGGTCGGTCTCGTGGCCGCGCAGATGCCCGATGCCCGAAAGGTGGGACACCGAGCCCGGGGTCGCGAGCGCTGCCAGCGCCGCCACCGACGGGGTCAGCTCGCCGACCGCGCGCAGGTCGACGTCGAAGCCGTCATACGTCGCGGACCCCTGCACCTCGAGGAACGAATCGCCTTGATTGACAGTGGCATTCAGCTTGCCCAGCACGGTCAGGATGTGGTCGGCGGGCTGCACGCTGGTTTCCGGCCAGCCGGTGATGCGCACCGTTCCGCCGCTGACCACGGCGGCCGCCAGG